>VRUH01000039.1:9991-37431 GCA_019456185.1 Candidatus Glassbacteria bacterium
CGAGAGCATGCTCAGGTTGCGCGGAAAATTGAAATACACGCTCTGAGCCGGGAACACAGGCATCATTCTTGCAGTTTCGGAGATGATTATCGCCGGGGCACCAGGCGCTTTGCAGGGCCAATCCCATTGCTTTCAGCCGGATACGTCATTCCTATCCGGCGGGAAGGGGGCCAACGATGGTGGTGCCGATTTCGTTCAACCCGAACTATTTTCCCGACCGACCGGGAAAAAAAGTGACGGGACGCAAGGACGAGCAGGTCAATTTCGAAGACTACCTGCTCGAAAAAATCGAGCCTGTCGACAGCAGTCCCGAACCGGGACGGGACCGGGATGATGGTTCCGGAGGGCGGGACGACGCCGGGAAGCGGCAGGACTCAGCGGATGAATCAAACCAGAGGGATTCGCATGGAGGCGACCGACCAGACGGGCCACGGCCGGGGCGACGGATCGACCTGCGGGCCTGATCGATAATGCCGGGAGGTGCCATACCTTGCCCGGCCGGGTTCAAATGAAGAAGAAAAGCGCAATAGACACCCAACGGCTCAAAAGAATCACCCAGGCGATCATCAACCTGCCGACCCTGCCTACGGTCGTGGCCAAGATGATCGAGCTGATCGACGACCCCTCGAGCTCCGCGCGCTCTCTGAGCCGGATTATCAAAACAGACCAGGTTCTCACCGCCAGGGTCCTCCGGCTGGCCAACAGCGCATACTACGGTTTCCCCAATCCGATCGCATCGATCAATCTCGCCATTGTCGTGCTCGGCTTCGACACGATCCGCAACCTCGGACTTTCGGTGGCGGTTATCTCTCGTCTGGCCCGCGCCTCCAGCGACGAGGAACTGCTGGACTACACCCGCTTCTGGGAACACTCGGCCGGAGTGGCGGTGGCAAGCAGGATGCTGGCCAGGATGCACGGCTTCCGCAGCATGGAAAGCGAGGCGTTCGTCGCCGGGCTGATCCACGATATCGGCAAGGTTATTCTCAGCCAGTACCAGACCGCCAATTACAGTAAATGCCTGCGGATAGTCAACGAGCAGGAAATCTCGCTGGCCGCGGCCGAGGAGCGCGTCTTCGGTGTCACCCATGCCGAGGTTGGCAACTGGCTGGCCGGGCGCTGGAACCTGCCCGACGGGTTGAGCGAGGCGATCCGCCTCCACCACATCCCGCTCACAGCCCGTGTCAAGCCCGAGCTGACAGCGATCGTCCATTTCGCCGATATCCTGACCCGCGCAGCCCGGGTCGGCAGCGGCGGCGATCCGCTGATCCCGTCGTTTTACCGCGGCGTGCTGCACCGCCTGCCGCTCCAGCTCGACGAGAACGAAAAGGTGGACCTCCAGTTCTACCTGGCCGAGTACCTGCAGGAGATGGAACAGGTGGACAGTTTCATCAATATCGTCCTGGGACGGCTGCCCAAATCCGAGCCCGACAGCGACGAACTGGAAGGCGACAGCGCCGAAGAAGTGATGAGTGCATGATTTTCCCCTTTCCGGGTCAAATCTCCATTCTTACCATAGGCAATTATTTCCCCGCACAGCACCTCTTTCCCTCAGTGTCTCAGCCCCTTTGGGCAATATAAAAGACTGTAAAGTAATAGGTTGCGCTTTGATCGCCGCGTCGGTCGGTTGGCACGACTATTGCACTTCTACGGCGCATGAAGCTGCGCGGAGAACGCTCCCTGAGCGTGAAACGGTCCGTTTTCCGCCGGAGCAATCGCAAGCGAGCCAACCGAACCGGGGTTTTGCCATGAACAGGTGCTACAGACTGCTTGGGACAGCGCTGCTGGTTATCGTCCTCCCGGCCGCGGCCTTTGCCGCCCAGATCGAGGGTGTCCGGCTGTTCAGCGAACAGGACTATTCCAGGCTGTCGATCAGTTTCGACGGTCCCTTTACGAGCAGCGTGGAAACCAATCCGGCCGGTAAGCTGATCTTCGTCAAGCTCGACGGGGCCGGGATCGACCGCCTGCAGAAGCAGTCCTTCGTTTACGACGACAGCCCGTACCTGGAGTCGGTGAGTTTTCTGCCCCTGGGTTCAGGCGAAGTGGTGGCGAGGGTTCACGCCAGACAGGATTTCCGGCTCAAGACATACGAAACTTCCGAGCCCTACCGTCTGATCCTGGAAATTTCACCGCGTAATACCGAAGCCGCCGAATCCGGTCAGCAGAAAGAGTCCCGTTACTATCAGCACGGTATGGACCAGATGGCAGCCGGGAGTTACAAGGCTGCGCTGATGTCTTTCCGCTCCGCTATCCGCTCGGGCGAACGCGTGGCCGACAGTTACTACCAGGCCGGACGGATCAGGATGAGACTCGGTGAACTGAATAACGCCCGGATCAATTTTTCCCGCGCCGCCGGCAGCCAGCGTTACGGAGGCGAGGCGAGTCTGTACCTGAGCTGGATTCATTTCCAGCAGAACGACCTGGACAGGATGGCCGCCAGTTGGCGTGAGTTTGTCCGTCGCGTCCCCGATGCCGCCGGGCGGTTCAGGATCGCAACCAGCAACCCCGATATCGACTTCCGTGCCCTGGAGGATGCCGCCACCGCCCTGCCTGTCGAAAAAAGCGGGCCGGTCCCCTCACAGAGCGTTACCGCCGCTGCGATCAAGGGCGGCCCCGACGCGGCCTGGTATTTCGAGCAGGGCGTGGCCGCCAAGCAGGGGGGCCGGATGGACGCGGCTGCCGAATTGCTGGAGAAGGCCGTCAAGCTTGACCCCGCCGACAGCGAGACCCATTTTCAACTCGGCGTTGTCTACAAGGCGCTGGGCCGCACACAGGCCAGTGCCAGGCAGTTTCAGCTTTCCCTGGGCGCTGGAGCGGCAGCCGCGCGGGACGGGATGGGTGAGGAGCCGCGGCAGAGCCTCTCGCTGACACCATTGCCCGCGGCCGGTCCGGACGATCAGCCCGCCGGGGCCCCGCTAACTGAAATTCCGTTTTCATCAGCAGTTGAAACAGAGCAAGGCGCGGAGGAGAACTCCGAGGTTCAGACCGAAACCGCCGGGAGTGTTGTCACCGATGACGCGACTCCGCCTCCACCCGCTGCCGCGGAGCAGCCGGATGGAGTACTCGGCGGCATCCGTCAGATGACGGCCGAGATGGTGGACCGCTACGGGATCGGTCTGCTCAGACATCAGGTGATGATCCTGACGGTCCTGATGGGGATTATCTTTCTGCTCACGCTGGCGGCCGAGCGGCTGGTCCGCCGTAAGTTGCGCAATCGTAAAAGTTTTGCCGGTCCGGTCCTGCCCATGCTGACCCCTGCCGCGGCAGTCCCGGGTGGTGGCAGCGCGCCGGTGCGGGTCAACGACCGGCCTGCGGCGGTGCGGAACAACAAGCAGCAGGTTGCCGAGGTACTGGCTCAGGAATTGGAGAGCAAGCGCCGCTCCTCGCGTCCGGTGATCGAGGAAAACGAGGAGCCGCTCGAACTGCAGTTGCGTCCCGTGGGAGAGCGCGGCATGTACGGCGCGGATATCGCCCGCCGGATCAAGGAAGAGTTATCGCCCGAGGGCGGAATCGCGGCACCCGCGGCCTCATCGGTCCTGGCCGGCGGCCGGCGCGACGATATGCAGACCCGTCTGATCCGCCAGCTCAGGAGCAAGAACTGGACGCTCAGCGATATCGCGCAGGAAATGAACCTCAGCCGCGAGGAAATCAAGTGGGCGCTGGCCGGCAGCACAAGTGGCGGCGATGAGGCTGCTGCCCGCGTGGAGCCAGGGGCTGGCGCGGACGCCTACGGCCAGGCGCGCAAACTGGCAGCCAGGGACCCTAAGCGGGCGGAGAGAATCAGCCCGGCCAGGATAGACAGAGAGGTCGATCTTGAACTGGAAATCAATGTCTGAAATGAAGCTTAACGAGCGCACAGGCTCCCGGTTTAACCGCCGGGAAAGCGAAAGCAGGCTGCGCCGGCCCCAGCGGTCCGGCGGCCCGCTGGCGTTGCTCGTGGCGATGGCGCTTTGCATCCCGCAGCTGGCTTCTGTCGTATTGGCCCATGATATCAGCGAGTTGCGAGTGCCGCTGGAGAAACTGGTTTACCCGCCCACGACGCTGACCCTGCTGGACGTGCGCGGCGAACAGGTAAGCTGGCCTTTCGAGATAAACTTCTTCCGCACCGACCTGCTGGCATACCTTCGCTCGGCCGATTACCTGGAGGTCAAGACCGAGAGCGAAGTCGCCGATATAATCGCCCGCAACCGCGCCACTATCCCCGATACGTACGAGCCGGATATCATGACCCGGATCGGGCGGCTGACTCATAGCGACTATGTGGCTTACCTGCGGATGATCGCCATCACCCGCGACCGTCACGACGGATTCGAGATTCCCGTGCTGTTCAAGCGTAACAAGGTAACCTACACTGCCGAGCTTGATCTGGCGGTTGTCAAAATCGAAACCGGAACCTTGCACTACTCGCGAAAGGTGCTCGGTAAGGCCAGCCTGGGCCGTGGCGTAAAGGTATATCCCGTGGTCGAGGACCCGTCGACGCACCTCGATATCCGCCGCAAGGAGGAACTGGGCCGCACCACGATGCAGGACCTGGCCCGCCGCACTTTCGAGGCGCTGATGGAGGGGATCCACAAGGACATGGATACCAAGTATATCTGTTATTGGGACGACGAGGTTCACATCATCGCCGACAAGAGCGGCCTCTGCCCGATCTGCGGCTCCAGGTTGGTCAGGATTCAGAGATAGCGCACACCCTCGCCTGAGAGATCATGGGCATATCCCGGACGGCAGGCCGGCGGAGACGACGGGATGAATCGCGGGGCGGAAAATCACCGTCCCGTTTTTTATTTTCCCGCCGATACGGAACTCAACTTTAATGCCGATTGACCGATTTAAAAGTTATGGTGCAAAAGAACAAAAAAAATTCTCCGGGCATGGAGCTCAATGAACTCGAGATCCTGTTCCGGATCAGCCAGGCAATCGCATCCTGTTCGAGTCCCGAGAAGACCTACGATTCGGTGCTGGATATGCTCGAGGAATTGATGGAGTTCGATTTCGCCGCCCTGTTCATTTACGACGAGAACGGCGGCAGGCTGAACCTCGCAGCCAGCAAGGGTCATGCGGTCGACCTGATCCAGCCGGTCAGCTTCGACATGGGCAACGGCCTGAGCGCCTGGGTAGCCAAGCAGAAACGGCCGATCCTGCTCAGCGAACTTCACAGGGGCAAGATCGAAAGCGAGAACCCGGTCCGCTCGTTCCTCTCGATCCCGCTGCTACTGGGCGAAAAAGTTGTGGGCGTGATGAATTTCGGCCACCATAGGGCCGGTTCGTTCACAAAGCACCACCTGCGTCTGCTCACGATCGCCGCGGGCCAGCTCAGCGTGATTATCGAGCGCACGGTCTATTTCCGCGAACTGGCCGATAAGAATACCGAGCTTGAAAATACCAACCGCGAGCTGGAGGAAACCCGCCAGGCGCTGGTGGAGCAGGAACGGCTGGCCGCGGTGGGCGAGGTGGTGGTAACTGTCAACCACGAGATCAACAACCCCCTGACAGTCATCATCGGCAATGCAGAACTTCTGCTCAAGGACATGGAGCACGCCGACCCGTCGCTGATCTCCCGCCTGGAGCATATCGTTTCCGAAAGCAAGCGGATCGCCGGAATCACCCGCGCCCTCCAGCGTATCGAGAAGCCCTCCACCGAAGACTACCTTCCCGGCGGCGCCAGGATGATCAGCCTCCACGACGCGTGACCGGCCGGAAAAAAGCCGGGACCGCAGGCTGATCCCATAGCGGCTCATACCAAGAGATAAAAATCGAACAAAAGTGGCTCAGCGGTGAGTATAACTACTTGTGGCTGGGGCCGGCCGGGCCTTGCGGGCAATTGGGTTGACATTTCACCACCGGGCAGGTTAAATATTATAATTGTTTGCGGTAACGGGTTATTGAGCGATACTGTCAAGCGGACGACTGTGAAAGCGAGTGATATATGAACGGACGAGACGGCGTAAAAATACTGGTTGCGATGCTGCTGCTGCTGGGCTTGAGCGGAACGGCCGGTTCGCAGTTTTCCGAGGACCGCGGAGCGGGCACCCGCAACTACCAGTTGCTCCAGGAAGTTCTCGACGTGCTGAGCGACCAGTATGTCGACGAAGTGCCGACCGAGGACCTGATCATGGGCGCGGTCGAGGGTCTGGTGGGAAGCCTGGACCCCCACAGCCAGTTGCTCGACAAGCGGCGCCATAACCGTCTGATGGAACAGACCCGCGGCGAGTTCGGCGGGATCGGGATCGAGATCTCGATCCGCGACGATACCCTGACCGTACTCAGCCCGATCCCCGGCACCCCGGCCCATCGCGTGGGATTACAGAGCGGCGACCGGATAGTGAATATCGAGCACGAACCCACCGACGGGATGAGTCTCGAGGACGCGGTCAAGCGCCTGAAAGGCAAGCCGGGCACGAAAGTCAACATCTGGATCAGCCGGGTCGGCATCGACGAGCCGATCCATTTCGAGATCACCCGCGCCATCATTAAGATCGAGAGCCTGCAGGGCAAATTCATGCTGACGCCGGAGATAGGGTATATCAGGCTGGGCGTGTTCAGCGACAAGAGCGGCCGCGAGATGGCCGAAACGATCGTGGAATTGAAAAAGCTGGGGATGAAAAAACTTATTTTCGACCTGCGGGACAACCCGGGCGGCCTGCTGTCGCGGGCCGTGGACGTGGCGGATATCTTCCTGTCCCCCGGCGAGGTGATTGTCTCAACCCGCGGGCGGATCAACAGTTCCAACCAGGTGTTCAAGTCCCGCCGCGCCCCGCTGTGGGAAAGCGGTGCGGTGGTCACGCTCATTTCCGGCGGCAGCGCCAGCGCCAGCGAAATCGTTTCCGGGGCTCTCCAGGATCACGATAAGGCGGTGATCATGGGCACCACCAGCTACGGCAAAGGCTCCGTGCAGACCATTATCGACCTTCGCGACAGCTACGCGCTCAAGCTGACCACAGCCAAGTACTACACTCCCAGCGGCCGCTGTATCCACTCCGACCGCCGGGCGGGCGAGCAACATCACGCGCTGCTTTCGGCCGAGGACACCGCCCACGTGTTCCTCACCGATTCGGGCCGCAAGGTCCGCGGCGGCGGCGGGATCACTCCCGACCTGGTCACCCGGCCCGACAGCATGAGCGAGGCCGAGCGCAAAATTTTCCGTCAGGCCGGCAAGTTCCGCAACCTGCTGTTCCGTTATGCGGTCCAGTTCAAGAACGAACACCCGGAATATATGGACGGGTCGCTGAACAGCGTAACCTACACCGAGAACTTCCGCGAGAAAGTGGTCACGCTGACCGACGGAATGGTCGATAATGTGCGCCGGAGGATGCTCGATGAGGGGTTCGAGCTGACCGAGGAGGAGTTCGCCCAGACGGACGAACTGTTCCGCCACTGGATCTACTATTATATCGCCGACGCCGGCTACGACCGCAACACGGCCCAGCGGGTCTCGGCGGGTTACGACAGCCAGCTCAGGCAGGCCCTGGAACTGCTGCGTTCCGCTCCATCCGAAGGTGATTTTGTGGAGACTGTGCTGGCCGGACGTACGCTGCCGGATACGCTGGAGGCGCAGGCACTTTCCCGCTGACCGCTGAGGGCTGATATCGAATAAACCCGCAGGCGGGGGTGGAAAACCTCCACCTGCTGTTTTCCCCCCCACTGCATATATTATATCCTTAAGAGCTGCCTTTTTTATTCCCGGAGGACCCGCTCGGTGGCTAACCGGAGGGCGAAAGCCGCATTTGTCTATCGCCGGACGCTGATTGTGATTTGCCTGACGATTCCGGGTTTCTGCTCGCAGGCGGCCGCCGGGTTTCACGTTCCCTGGCAGCGACCCGAACCACCGCCGCTCTGTGAGCCTGAACGCGACCGCGGCTATTTCCGTCCCGAGTACGGCGAACTTGCCCAGCGGCTGGACCCTGAAAAACTGGACTGGATTGTCCGTAACTTTCCGGTGCTCGGCTGGCAGGGGATGGATCCCCGCATCTACCGTCCCATGCCTGTGCCCGGCACGCATGAGGAGAGAGGCTTCCGCTACGACCCAATCCTCCGCCACCTTCAGTTGGAAGCCATCTTCCATTTCGGCCCGGAAAAAGGCAACGGCACACTGATCGAGGACGCCATCTGGGTAGATAGCGACCGCATGCTGACAGTCAACCGCGGGTCGGACAACCTGTCCCTGGTCGATATCAGTCAGCCTGACCTGATCGGTACCTTTGATGCCCCCAGGGGGATCACCGCGTTCGAGATCAACCGCCAGGCTGACGAGCTATATCTGGTCGAGAGCGGGACCAATGGGATGCTGATTTTTGCCCTCGATGGCGGCTCCTCGCCGGTGGACACGTTGCGACTGGATTTTACCCCCGGCGCGGTACTTCAGAGTCCGGGAGACCGATACCTGTATTTTACCGACGAGGCCGCGCAATCTATTGTCCGCTATGACCTTATCGGCGAAAGCGAGGCTGCTTACCTACAGGTTGATTTGCGGCCGCCGCTGTTCATGGCTGCCCACCTTCCGAGCGAAACGATCGTGCTGGTCAGCCGCGAGGACGGACAGGTGCGGCTGGTGGACATGGACCGGTTCGCGCAGCGCCCGGACCGCCTGAGTGCGGGCAAAGCGGTTACGCGTTTGGCCGTGAGCGATGATGACGATGAGCTTTACCTGATTTCCGCCGCCGATTGCAGCCGCTCGGAAATCCACGTCCTGACTGTCGAGCAGCGCGCGTTTACCATTCGCCTGCTGGCCGTGCTGTCAGGGTCGGTGCGGGGGCTGGCCGCTCCGGAGGGCGGTGGAGAGGTGTACGCGGTGGCGGGGGAGGGATTGTACCGTATCGACCCTGCCGGTCGTGGCCGTCCCAAACGGGTGGATCTCGGCGAGAGCGCGCGCGGAGTGGCTGTCGGCAAGGACCGCGTATTCGTCTCCGCCGGACTGGACCATGTTTTTGCGCTGGATAGAAAACTTGAGAATCAACCGGAGCGGGTCCGGGTAGAGATGGGCCCGGGGCCGCTGCTGCTGCGCGACGGCAAACTCCATACAGTCAACTGCCTCTCCAACTCGATCACGGTGCTGAACGAAAAGGACCTTGAGGAAGAGGTCTCGGTGCTGCTGGGCGTGCTGCTGGGCCGGATGTACTACCGCGACCCGCTGATCGTGGTCAACAACCTGTTTCGCAACAACGTGATGGTGCTCGATCCGGAATCCTACCGGATCGAAGAGATTATCGAGGCGGGCGGCAGCATTCACTACGACGCAGTTGCAAACGCCTACGCAGTCTTCGGCGACAGCCTGGTTACCCGGCTGCCCTCTCCGCCCAGCGCGGCGGCGCTGAACTCGTACCATGACTTTTCCGACGGGGTTCGGCTTTTTATTCAGGCCGGGGCTGGGGACCGTTATGTGGTAGTCGACCAGAACCGCTTTATCAGCCGGATCGACCTGTCGAGCAATTTCCGTCGCGGCGCTATCCCGCTGCCCGCGCCCGCACTCGGCCTGGCCGCGCTGGAGGATACGGCTTACGTGCTGGCCGAGCGGGAAATGTACAGTTTTACGCTGGACGACAACGTGGGCTTCGACCGCACCTGGAGCGTACGGCCCGCACGGTTCAGTCCGCCGTGGCTGGCGGCTGACGGGTTCAGCCCCGGCCGGGGCAGCCTGCTCAAGTATGTCGCCGGCACCCGTCTGCTGGACGTGTTCACCGCCCGCGGCGATATCTCGGTGATCCGCAACGACCCCGACACCACGTTGTCCTGGGTGGCGGCCGGTGGCACGGTCTACGTCTTCGACTCGGTCAAAGCGCAATTGCTCACTTCGTACAATCTCCGCTGGAACATCCTCGATATTATCCTGCCGGCCTTTGGGCGAAACGCCTATGCTGTCGCAACCGACCAGGTGGTGGCTTTCGACCGCCGGACCCTGCTGCGCTACGATGATATCCGCGCCGGGGGACAGCCGGTGTATGCCCGCGGCGATTACCTGTTTCTGCTCCACCCCGATTTCAACCGCCGCCTGGTTGTGGCCGACGGGACGCGGGGGGACGTCTACCAGGAACTGGAGTTGCCGCTGGTGCCCACCGACGCCGCCGCCAGCGACGAGCGCCTGTTCCTGCTCGGGGCCGCCCAGGGTTCGATCGCGATCTTCGTCAACTGGATCGACAGCGCACGCCTGCCGCGCTCGGCCGACGGCCGTGTCTGGGACCCCCAGGCCGACCGCCGCGCCGGGTATCACCGGTAAAGCTATATATTCCAGATAACTATAAAGGTAAGGCCCATGGCCAGGTCTTGCCCCCTGCTGTAAAGAAAGACCGCCTCCTCCTTTGACAAATCACTCGCCTTTTATTATTTATAGTAATTCCAGTCACCGCGGGCTGGTGCGGTCCGCGTCCATATCAATTTTGGATGATCGAGCGACCATGGGTAAGATACTTGATTACACAGGACTTACGTTCGATGATGTAATGCTCGTACCCCGCAGGAGCGATGTTCTGCCCAACGAGACCGACCTGTCAACCCAGTTCACCAGAAAAATCCGCCTCAATGTCCCGCTGATCAGCGCGGCGATGGATACGGTCACCGAGAGCGAGATGGCGATCGCCATGGCCCGCTCCGGCGGCGTGGGCGTGATCCACAAGAATATGCCTATCGAGCGCCAGGCGGAGCAGGTGCGGCTGGTCAAGCGCAGTGAGAGCGCGATAGTCGACAATCCGCTTACCCTGCCGCCGGACGCGCGGCTCAAAGACGCCTGCGAGGTGATGAAGCGCCACAACGTCTCCGGAATCCCGATCACCGAGCGTGACGGGACGCTGGTGGGCATTGTCACCCACCGCGACATGCTGTTCGAGGTCGATATGGAGATCCCGTTGAGCGAGCTGATGACCAGCGGCGACGACCTGATCAGCGTCAGCGAGGGGATCAGCCTCGAAGAAGCACAGCAGATCCTGCACAAGAACAGGATCGAAAAACTGCCGATTGTCGATTCAGCGGGAAAACTCAAGGCGCTGGTGACTGTCAAGGACCTGGTGAAGCGGACCATGTTCCCCAATTCCAGCAAGGACGACAGGGGCCGGCTGATCGCCGCCGCCGCGGTGGGCACCGGCAGCGACACAGTGGACCGCGCCATGGGTCTGCGCGAGGAGGAAGTGGACGTGGTGGTTGTCGACACCGCTCACGGGCACAGCAGCAAGGTGCTGGAGATGGTGGGTACGCTGCGCGATATCCTGAGCGGCGTAGAACTGGTGGCCGGTAATGTCGCCACGGCCGAGGCGGTCAAGGACCTGGTCGGCCTTGGCGTGGATGCGGTCAAGGTCGGGATCGGACCCGGCTCGATCTGCACCACCCGCGTGGTCGCCGGTGTGGGCGTTCCCCAGCTTTCGGCGGTGATGAGCTGCGCCGAGGAGGCCGCCAGGCACGGTGTGCCGATTATTGCCGACGGCGGAGTCCGCTATTCGGGCGACGTGGTCAAGGCGCTGGCGGCCGGGGCGCAGACAGTGATGCTGGGCAGCCTGCTGGCCGGCACCGAGGAAAGCCCCGGCGAAACCGTCCTGTACCAGGGCAGGACGTTCAAGGTTTACCGTGGGATGGGTTCGCTGGGCGCGATGAATCAGGGCAGCAAGGACCGTTACGCCCAGGAGGACACCGATTCATCCAAGCTCGTTCCCGAGGGTATCGAGGGCCGGGTGCCGTTCAAGGGCAAGGTATCGGACACGATTCACCAGCTCACCGGCGGCCTTCGCTCCGGCATGGGCTACTGCGGGGTGAGGACGATCGCTGAACTCAGCTCCGAGACCAGGTTCCTGCACTGCACGATCCAGGGCACCCGGGAGAGCCACCCCCACGATGTGACTATCACCCGCGAGGCGCCGAACTACTCGCTGGACTGAGATAAATAAAGTGAACGGACACACTCTTCGCGTTGGCGAGATCAGTTTCACCAACTGCGAAAACATATTCTACTGCCTCAAGAACCGCTGCCGCCCGGACGGTGTCTCCTACCATCGCGGGCCGCCGGCCGTGCTGAACTGCATGCTGCGGGCCGGTGAGCTCGACCTTTCGCTTTCCAGCTCCATCGAATACGCTCGCGAGGCCGGGCAATATTTCGTACTGCCTGATTTCGGGATCGGCTCCAGGGGCGAGTTGCCCAGTATCCGCCTCTTCAGCCGCCGTCCGCTGGACCGTCTCGACGGCTGCCGGGTCGGGCTGTCCGCCGAGAGCGCCACCACTGTCGCCCTCTGCCAGGTGATTCTCGGCAGCCTGCTGGGCTATACCAACGAATACCGCACCCTCGTCACCGATCTGGGGCGCGGCATGGAGCAGGTGGATGCGATGGTGTTGATCGGGGACAAGGCCCTGGCTGCCGATTCACACGCGGACAGCGAGGACCTGTTTTCCTACGACCTCAGCATGCTCTGGCGGCAGCACACGGGGCTGCCGTTCGTGTTTGCGCTCTGGATCGTTCGCAGGGACTCCGTAGACAGCCTGGCAGGGCAGCTTGCCGGGTTCTGGCAGGCCCTTCAGTGCGCGCATCGGGAGCTGGAAAATCCAACTGAAGAAATGATCCGGCAGGTGCTGGAGAAAAGGCCGTTTCTCACCCGCAACTCGCTGCTGGCCTACTGGGACACTATCGCTTACCGCCTGAGCCCGCGGCACATGGAAGGGCTGCGGCTGTTCTATTCGCTGGCCGCCGGGGCGGGACTGATCTCGCGCGCGCCGGAGATAGAGCTGCTCGATCCCGCCAGACACTGTTCCCCCGCCTGAATTGGCGCGATTGCCGGCTTGGCCCTTGCTCGCCGGTTGGATTGAGCGGGCAACTCCTCTGCCTCGCTATCTGCTGAGTTTAACCGGAGGACAGCCGTGAAACTCTACATTTTCGGTGAACGCTACCGCTCTCCGGTTTTTGCCGCCGCCTGGATGGCTGCCACGATCCTGGCTGCCCATCTGCTGGAATTTCTGGCGCCCGGCAGATGGCTTCTGCCTGCGGCCGCGGGAGCCGGGTTCTGGCTGCTGTTTGTCCATCCGCTGCGGGGCGGCGAGTACGCCCGCGCTATCCGTTATGCCCTGGGTTGGGCCGGGATGATGGTGCTGGTGCAGGTGACTCTGACCCTGCTCTGGCCGGGTGCGATGGAGGAAAACGTGATCCGCGCCGCCGCTTACCGCGACGAGATGTTCCACTGGATTCGCACCGGCGAGGGACCGGAGGGTGATATCGCGCAGTTCCTGCCGGTCCATATCAGGCATTTCGCCATTTTCTGCCTGCTCAGCCTGACCTCGGGAGGCCTGCTGGGCCTGATGATGGGTGCGGTGCTGCTGGGCTACATGAACTTCTATGCCGGCTCGCTGATCGCCGCATCCGCGGGCAGCCCCGTGGCGATCCTGCTTGCCTGGCAGGTCTGGGCTGTCGTGCGGGTTACCGGGTATATTGTAGCCGGGGCCGCGCTGGGCGGCGCTCTGCTTCATCAGCGGAATGATATCGGAGCTAAGAAAAAAACAATCATACGCTGGCTGACTCTGGCCTTGGCGCTGATTGTCGCCGATGTCGCGCTCAAGTGGGCGCTGGCCGGCGTCTATCAGCAGGCGCTCAACGGAGCTCTCGGCGGATGAGCGTATCCGGACAACCGCTCGTGCCGTTCGATTTGCCGCTCTGCCGTGGCAGGCTGATCCGCCGCTACAAGCGTTTCCTGGCCGATGTTGAGTTCGAGGACGGGCGCATAGCCACTGTCCATACGCCCAACACCGGCTCGATGAAGACCTGCAGCGATCCGGGCAGCGAGGTGATTGTATCCGACAGCGGCAACCCCAAGCGCAAGCTGCCGCTCACCCTCGAGTTGGTCCGGGTCGCTCCGGGCGAGCACGGCTGGGCGGGAGTCAACACCTCGCTGCCGAACCGGCTGGTGGCGGCGGCAATCGAAGCGGGCATGGTATCCGAATTGACCGGTTACGCTCGCTTGCGCCGCGAGGTGAACGTGGAGCAGGGCAGCCGGCTGGACCTCATGCTCACTGACGGTCCCGGCGGCGGGCGCTGCCTGGTGGAAGTGAAAAACGTGACGATGGTATCCGGCCGGGCCGCTGTGTTTCCCGACGCGGTTACCGAACGGGGACGCAGGCACCTCCAGGTGCTTGCCCGTGCAGTGGAGCGCGGGGAGCGCGCAGTGATCTTTTTTCTGGTGCAGCGGCCCGACTGTGAGGTATTTTCCACCGCCGACAGTATCGACCCGGCCTACGGCGAGACCCTGCGCGAGGTGACCTCCCGGGGAGTGGAACTGCTGGCCTACCGTTCCGTGCTGGGGCTTGACGGAGCGAGGATCGAGAGCGGCCCAATGACCTACGTACCCGCCCCGGAGCTTGGCGGCGAAAAATGATAAATCACCTAATCGTAATAGATAATTCAATGTGGAGAACAAAATGAGCCGGAAGATTTTTTTGCCGTTGTTTGCCCTGCTGCTCCTGCTTGGCGCTGTCAGCGTGGTCTCGGCTGCGGATGAGCTGATCAAGGCCAGGTTCACTGTCGACAGGCACAGCGTGCGGATCGGCGAGCAAGTGAATTTCGACGCCGGCATCTCCTCGCCCGGCGAGGAACGGGAGATGTCCACCTACTACTGGCAGTTCAGCGGCATGGACCGGGTCGGGGTCGATATCCACGGCGAGCAGGTGACCCACGTGTTCAACCACACGGGCGCCTACACGGTCAGGCTGATAGTCGAGAACGATATCGGCGAGCGCGACCAGGCGGTGGCCTTTGTCGAGGTGCTGCCCGACACCGACGACGGCCTGTCGATTACGAGCAATTTCGAGGGCGGCAAGACCGGCGTATTGATGGCCTCGGAACATGATTTCTGCTTCCGGCTCGAATGGGGAGGCCAGTTCTATTTCCGGCTCGACAATTGCGCGGGTAAACCGGTCAGCCTGAAAATTATCGGCTACGGCCCGAACCGCCTGCAACTGCCGTCGGTCACACCTTACGCCCGCGACTACTCGTTCGACGAGAAATTCGTGATGATGGCCAGCACGGACTACATGGCCCCGGACTGGCAGCCGCTGGAGGATGCCCGGTATACCTACGACGAAGAGACCGCCTCGCTGGTGGTGGAGTTCACCCCGTCGGCGAATTCGGTCTACCTGGCCTGGGCGCCCGTTTATACGCCCGGCCGTCTGGAAGAGATGCTCGACCGCTGGGAGGACCGCGAGGAGGTCGAGATATCGATTATCGGCCTGTCGGTGGAGGGCCGCCCGGTTTACTCGATGATTGTCACCGGCACGGACGGCGAACTTGAGGACAAGAAGGTTATCGCGATCACCGGCAACCAGCACGCATACGAGATGGCTGCCGGCTGGGTGATCGAGGGGATCATGGAGACCCTGTTCGCCGACAACGACTCCTCGCGCGCCATGCTGGAGCAGTGCGTGTTCGTGATGGTGCCGATGGTCAATCCGGACGGGGTGTTCCGCGGCGGCTACCGTTACAACATGAACGACATCGACCTCAACCGCAACTGGAACGACGAGGCGCTCAACGACTGGGACAGCGCCCTGCCGGAGCCCGAAGTCGCCACGGCCCAGCGCTTCCTGAGAGAATGGATGGCCGACGTGGGCCGGATGGACTTCTTCTTCGACTTCCACTGCCTGACCGCGATCGCCAACAACCTGCTGATGATCCGCGCCGGTCTGGACAGCATACAGGTGGAGGTCAGGGAAGCCCAGGAAAAGTTCACCGACCTGTTCAGCAAACGCTGGCAGTGGAGACGCGGTATCGACGACGGGCTCTCCGGCGGAGCATGCGGCTGGGCGGCGGAGATGTGGGCCAGGGAGTACGGTGTGAAGAGTTTCACCCCCGAGCACTGCCTGGGCTGGATCAGGCGCGCCGGCGGCGAGCCGATGAAAGCGCGGCCGGAGTTGTGGCGCGAACTGGGCGCGGATTACGTGTGGGTGCTGCGGGAGTTTTTCCGCTCGGAGGAGTAGTTTCCGGCTTTTTACTTACCTTTGAAACTTACACGCCCCGTCCCGGCATGCCGTGGACACCCCTCTTGACAGCGGGGATTTTGGATCGGAATTTTGTTGAGTGACATGGAGGGGCGGACCCATGTGTCCGCCCTTTTTATCCTTGCCAAAATAATTCTACCGCTTCCTCATTTCCTCGGCAACAGCCTCGTTAAGCCAGTCCGGGACCTCGTCCAGGTCAGCCCAGACGTAAGGAATCTTGAACATCTCCGGCCCGATTGCGGCGGTCACCAGCTCGGTGCGGAACAACTCGGCTCCGGCGATTATTTCGCCCTGGGGACTCATGATAAAACTGTCGCCGTAGCCGGGGGAGTCGGGCTTGGCGGTGACCACCACGTTGGAGCGCACCACCGCCAGTTTCATCAGGCAGGCCAGGCCCACGTGGCAGTTGCGCACCCACTTGCGGTGGTCGTCGACCGTCTGCGGCCCGATGCTGTTGTAGTGGGGGGTGAACAGGATTTCGGCCCCCCGCAGCTTGGCCAGCAGCGCCGGGTGGGGGAACGAGGTATCGTGGCAGATCACGACCGAGAACCGGGCGCCGTGGCTTTCGAATACGGGCACGTCCCGGCCCGGGGCGAATTTCATCCTGTCCCGGTCGCTGCCGGTGAGCATGCATTTGTCGTAGGTCCCCAGCAGGTTGCCGCCCTCGATCACCAGCACGGTGTTCCAAATCACATCGCCGGTCCGCCGGGCGATCCCCACCAGCACGGTCATCCCGTGCTCGGCGCTCTCGGCGATAAATTCCCGCACGGCCGGGTCGTCGAGACTCCGCGCACCTTTCTTCACTGTTTCCAGGTCACCGTAGCCGGAGAGGAACGTTTCGGGGAAGACGACGAAATCGCTGCCCCGTTCCCGCGCCAGCCGGACAACCTCGCGGACCGTGGCCAGGTTGGCCTCGAAATCCCCGTCGGCGCAGGGTCCCTGCCAGGTGCTGATCACCACTTCTCGTTCCAGGGCCATCAGCGATGGGTTTGCCATGAATGCCCAGCATATCGCGGCGATTATTACTGATATTCCGTATCTCAGACGGTTCATGTCCGGTTCTCCTCTGGCCGATAGGTAGAAGTAATGCAATCGCGCTCAAGCTGCTCAACTATATATCCCTGAATAATTCCCGGCAAGAGTTAAGCTGTTGTGCTCCGGGGCCTAAATTGTTGCCGGAGTGGCATTTTTCTTGCTATTCCATGGTTGGAGACAAGTACGGAGCACAATCAGCCTGAATTAATCACATAAGGCGGCGGAAGCACGTAAGTAACCGTTAATACTGATCTTATGCGAAAAGAACCTTCCAGACTCCAGCCGGTTCGTCACGGACGCAAAACCGGTGTCCTCACGGCTGTAATAGCACTTTTTGCCATAATCACCGGGCTTTTTGCCGCATTGCCGGTAATTAACAGTCCCGCTATCAACGCAACCATCCCTGAAATGATCACATACGAGTACGACCTGAATGCCACGGACGCCGACGGAGACTCGCTTTCCTATTCAATATTTCTAGGTCCAGCCGGCATGACAGTCAATGATACCGGCCTTATAACCTGGACGCCCAACTATACTCAGGCAGGCAGCTACACCGCTATCGTCCGCGTAACCGAGCATCCATCGCTCTTATTCGTGGCCGATACGTTCCAGATCATCGTGCTCGACGCGGGCGTCGGAGGGACATTCACCGAAGTCGGCGCGGACCGCGGTCTCGATAACAACGGGGTCACAAACGCCGTGGCCTGGGCGGATTTCAACAACGACACGATCCCCGATCTGTTCCTGGCCAATTCAGGCGGAGCGGGCATTCTCTACCGCGGCGGTTCGGGCGGGACATCGTTCAGCGTGGAGAGCGGGTTCGCCCCGGCAGTAAGCGCCGACGCGGTCAGCGCGGCCTGGGCGGACTACGACCACGACGGCCGGATCGACCTCTACGTGGTTTCCAGCGGACTGTTCGGCGGCAGCACAAACAGACTGTACCGCAACGATTCGAGCGGGACGTTCATCGACGTTTCGAGCCAGACGGGTACCGATGACACCGGCACGGGATTCACCGCCAACTGGGTGGATTACGACGCCGACGGCGACCCGGATATCTATGTCGTCAATTTCGGCTCAGCTGACGTGCTGTTCAGCAACAACGGCAACGGCACGTTCACCGCGATGAACGATTCAACGGGTCTCAACGATACGGGCGAGGGCGTGGCCGCCGTCTGGGGCGATTTCAACGGCGACCATCTGCCCGACCTCTACCTGGTCAAGGAAAGCGCCGCCAACAAGCTCTACCGCAACAACGGAGATTCCACGTTCACCAATGTCGCTGCCTCCGCAGGGGTGGACCATGCGGGCAATGGAGCCGCGGCGGCCTGGGGCGACTACGACAACGACGGTGATTTCGACCTGTTCCTGGCCAACAAGGACAGCGTCCAGGTGATGTACAGCAACGACGGGGATTCCACGTTCACCCGCCTCGGCAGCTCCGGAGGCCTGGCGGTGCACGGTACGGCCCGCAGCGCGGCCTGGCTGGATATCAACCTTGACGGCTGGCAGGACCTGCTGGTCACTTTCAGCGACAGCGCCAACAAACTGTTTGTCAACAGAGGCGACAGTACGTTCTCCGACGAAGCTCCGGGAGAGGGGCTCGATCTCTACGGTTACTGGAGTTCGGTCACCTGGGCCGACCCGGAGGATGAGGGAGTACCCGATATCTATCTGGGTCGGCGCAACGGGGCCAACGTCTATTTCGACAGCGATTTCAGCGGGAACTGGTTCAAGGTCCGCCTGCACGGTGTGGTCAGCAGCAGGTTCGGGATCGGGGCCACGGTCAGGATCGTTGCCGGCGGCAGGACCTATCTGCGTCAGATCGACGGGGGCAGCGGGTCGCAGAGCGAGCCGGTGGCGCTCTTCGGAGTCGATTCGGCCAGCACCGTGGACAGCCTGACCGTCTTCTGGCCGGCCGGCCTGCGCCGCGATACCACCAACCTTGCTGTCAACCAGGCGATTACCTGGTTCGAGACCGACAGCGTTTTCCCGGTGGTCGATTCCACAACCGACTACCCGGACACGGACCTGCTGGCCGGGCCCTATACGATTTCAAGCAAGATGACCGACAATAACTCGTTCACGCCGACCCTGTTCTACAGCAGCAACCAGGGCCAGAGCTTTACCACGGTCTCGATGACCGCCAGCGGCGGAGATTATTACTCGGCCGATATTCCCGGCCAGTCCACCGGTACCAGGGTTTACTATTTTGTCCGCGCCGTGGATTCCCTGGGCCACACCACTCGTGATCCCTATTTCGCCCCGGATACGCTCTACGATTTCAGTGTTGATGACTCCGTGCCGACCATCCTGTCGGTCAGCGCTTTCGGGGACACCGCCGACACCGCCGGTCCGTATCCCGTAACTGTCCGGGCTACCGATGACGACAGCCTGCGGGATGTCTACCTCGTCCGGGCTGTGTACCGCGGGGGAGCCCTGGCCGAACGGGACAGTGTGTCGATGGACCTGACCGCCAGCGACTCGGCCGGCTACACGTTCTACCACGAAATGACCGGCGAGGAGATCGGCAGCCAGGTGGACTACTATATCCGCGCTGTCGACCTGGTCGGCAATTACAGTCTGCAGCCCCCGGACCCTGTCGACTCCGTCTACAGTTTCCGGGTGGCCCATTTCAGCGAGGGAACGCTTGCCTCAGGACTGCGCTCGGGGGGATGGCAGGGCGTCTCGGTGGCTGACTACAACCGCGACGGACTGTCCGATATCTACCTGGCCAACACCGACACGGCCGATGTGCTGCTGCTGGCTACCGACACCACCTGGGCCAATGTTTCCAGCCTGCTCGGCTCGGCCGGAAGCGGCGCCAGCCGAGGCGGTTTCTGGGGCGACTACAACAATGACGGTTATCCCGATCTGTATATTATCTCCTCCAGCGCAAACGTGCTGCTTTCCAACGACGGTGACGGGACGTTTACCGACGTATCGGCCGTGGCGGCAGTGGACGATGCGGGCGACAGCTGGGCCGCCGCCTGGATAGATTACAACCGCGACGGACGGATAGACCTGTTTGTCGCCAATAAGGACGGCGCGGACAAGCTCTACCACAACAACGGCGACTCCACGTTCACCGACACCGCCTTGACCGCCGGCCTGAACGGCGGCACGGGCACTGTGGCCTGCGCCTGGGCCGACTATGATGGCGACGGCTGGGACGATGTTTATATCGTCAACTACGGCTCCACAAACCGATTGATGCGAAACCAGAAAAACGGCACGTTCATCGAGATGACCTCCAACGCGGGAGTCACCGGAGGCATCAGCAGCGCCAGCGCGACCTGGGCGGACTACGACAACGACCTCCTGCCCGATCTCCACCTCGTGGAACAGGCCGAGGACATGCTGTTCCGCAACCGGGGCGACGGGACATTCAGTACCATGGACCTCTCAGCCGACGGCCTCAGCAGCCAGCCCGGCGGTTTCGGCGCGGCATGGGCGGATTACGACAACGATGGTTATCCGGACATGGTAAAAAGCCGCGGTGAACTTGGTAAGGAAGACCTTCCGGCCGTGCTGCGCGGCAGTTCCGGCGGCGAGTTGGTCAACAGTACGTTCGAGGCTGGGCTTAACGACGCCGGCCAGCACCGGGGTCTGGCCTGGCTGGATGATAACGGCGACGGCCGGCTGGACCTGATTGTCGTCGGCCGGTTGAGTTCACCGAGGCTTTACCGTAATATTCTCTTCGACAGCAACAGCCATTTTATCAGGCTGAACCTGCAGGGTACGGCCAGCAGCATTATCCCCGGCGGCTCCGAGGTGTTCGCCTACTGGAGCGGCGGACAGGCAATGCGCCGTCTCGGCGGCGGCACGGGATTTACCTCGCTCAGCGAACAGACGGTCCACCTGGGAGTCGGTTCCGCCACCGCGGTTGACTCGGTCGTCATCCGCTGGCCCTCGGGGATGCGCCAGGTACTGACCGACGTGGTCCTGGACGCCGTGGGCACGGTAGTCGAGCAGGATACGCTCTATCCGCGGATCACGAGCCACGACACGATCCCTAACCAGTACGAACTCGGCAGCACTCCGGTGTTGAACTGCCGGATCGCCGACCGGGACTCATCGACAACGGTGCGCGTACACTATGTCGTGGCCGGAGTGGACACCCTGGTCGATGCGGCGATGAGCCGCGACTCGGTGCGAGCGGTGGACAGCGAGATCCGCTCCTGGTGGCGTTACACCATGCCCGCCCTTGGCGACAGCTCGACCAGCAGCTGGAGTATCGTAATCACGGACTCCCGCGGGGCAATCGACAGTACTGTTACGTTCAGCTATACGGTTTCGGTAGACAGCTTGGGTCCGTCCATCTCGTTTACCGCCGGCCCGGACACAGTCCTGCCCGATACAACCGGGCCGTATCTGTTCACGGTCCGGGCGCTGGACAACACTGCTGTTGCCACGATCAGTTTCCGGGCCAGCGGAGAGATTTACGCCGGCGCGGCGTTCAGCGTTTCGATCGATACGACACTCCCCGGCGCCCAGGATTCGGTGGATGTTACGTTCCAGATGACCGCCAGGCCCCTGGGTTCCACGTTCAGCTACTGGGCCTGGGCCACCGACGGGGCCGGATTCTCCAGCCACTCTGACACTGTTGACGTTCAGGTCCGTCCCTGGCGCGGAAAACGCGGATTAGCTCCGCCCAAGCCCAATGTCGCCGATATCCTGCGGCTGGTATATATCATCGTCGGTTACGCCACTCCCACGGCGATGGACAGTTTCGGCCTGGATATGAACCAGGATCAGGATTTCAACACCGACGACCTCGTGGCTATTCTCGATCTATGGCGCACCGGTTCGCTGCTGGCCGGAAACTCTGACAGCGGCCCGGTCACCGCGGTTGCCTCGCTTGTCGACCATAACGAACGCGGAGTTGAGTTCAGCCTCGATAACGATGGTACGGTGCCGTGGGGGATGGTGGAGCTGCGTTTCAGCGGGCAGGAGCGGGTTCCTGTCCAGATCGAACCCTCGGCCCGGCTCGCCGGTCTCATTCAGGCGGCGGGCACAGGCGCCGATGGTGAAATCCTGCTGCTGTTTTTCCCCGCCAAGGCCGGCAGCGGCCTTCAGGCCGGTTCTGGCCCCCTGTTCACGCTGAGGCGGGCAGATGGCAGGGATAACCTTCCCCTGCCGCCGGTGGAGATCAGCCAGGTCCGTCTCGGCGGCTCCGATGCCCAAATAGACAATCGCGCCGCCAAGGCCGGCACGATTCTGCCCCGGCAGATGACTTTGCAGCAGAACGTGCCCAACCCGTTCAATCCCAGCACGACAATCGGCTTCTTCCTGCCCGAAAACGATGATGGACCCGCTGAGACCCGCGTGCGGATCGAGGTCTATAACCTGCGCGGCTCCAGGGTGGCCCTGCTGGCCGACCGCTCGTATCCTCCCGGCTTGCACAGGATCCAGTGGGAGGGGGTCGATGACTCCGGGCGGGAACTCTCCAGCGGCGTCTATTTCTACCGTCTCAGGTCCTCGGGCCGTGTTTTGACCCGCAAAATGATCCTGCTCAAGTAGCTTTTTCTCATCAGGCGCATTTTTCGTCATTCCCGTAAAATACGGCTTTTGCCGTCAGTCCTTGTATTTTTCGCAACTTTATTATAATGTAAGCCAGTCGGGGTGATGGAATAACTGAACCGAGCAGGCGGGACCGCCCCTGTTCGAACCGGTTCCCCCGGCGATCAGAGATCTTCCCGGGGCGGGCCCGCCGGGAGCGGCGGCGGCCCTGCGTATTCAGACAGGAGGCAGGCTGGAGATGAGTCCAGGCAAATCACCGTTTGTCAAGAAGGAAATCATTTGCCCGGTTTGCGGTTCACCGTCGGAAAACCGGTTTATCATGCCCAAAAGCTTTGTGGAGAAGGAAGTCGAGAGCGACCGCCACGTCAAGGAATACAAATGGATGGATTCCGATTTCGAGGGCTACCATCCGCCGTTCTACCATTTCTGGCACTGTACTACCTGCAAGTACACGTCCAGCCAGCGCGATTTTCTCAAACCCGGACAGGATCAGCAGAGCAATTTCAGCCTGATCAAGCGCTGTGTCCAGCAGATGAATCCCAACCAGAAGCAGATCGTCCAGTTGCTGGGCAGCAGTATCAACTACGACAACATGACGTTCTGCATGGCGATGAACGCGCACCTGCTGGCGCTTTATATCCAGGAACTGACGCCTACGGTTGATCGCGACGACAACAAGATCGCCAGCTATTACCTTCGCACCGGCTGGCTGATCAGGGAGCAGATGGCCAAGGACGATCCGGACGGGGAATTTAAAAAGTACAAGGAATTCCTGGCCAAGCTGGGCAAACTGTGGGAGAGCGTGCCTCAGTCAGAGGCCGAGTGCATGAATGCGGCGGCCGAGAATTTTCAGAAAGCATACCAGAACCATCCCAGGTACGCGGATATCCTGCACGCCACCGATCTGATGATCCTGATCGCCGAGATCTATCTGCGCGCCGACAATATGAAGCTGGCGATGAAGAGCCTGAACAGCGTGATGCAGACCGGCCAGAAGCACCGGGCGCAGATGGGCGAAACCATGCGCAAGGACAAGGAGGCCGGCCGTCTGACCGCCACGCGGAAGGCCCAGCTCGATGCCCAGGCCAACAAGGTCAACGTGCTGATGGAAAAAGCCGGCGACATGCGCCAGGAGATAATCAAGGTCAAGATCGCCAAGCAGGAGCCCAAAGCCAAGGAGGTGGTTGCCAAGCTGGAAGCGAGGGGTATGGACGCCGAGGATATCCGCGAAAAATTGAAGGAGTTCAATTTCGAACCCCAGTTGATTACCAGGCTGCTGGGAGAACAGAAGCGGAAGAAGTTCCTCGGGCTGTTTTAAGAGCTTGCGTGGATGTGTTCAAGTGAGACCGCAGATCTGACGATATTATCAATGGAAGACTGTGTCCGGCGGCGAGATGAATTTTTTCGCCTTTTATCATCATTATGATTTTCCGGGTAACCGATGAGTGACATGATGAAACTGATCGTGATCGGGGTCGGCGGAGCGGTGGTCTGCTTCCTGCTGATGCTGGGTGTGTTCGCGATGCTTCTTTCGCCCGGAGAACAGTCAGCCGCGGAGCAGCCCGCCGCAGAGGGCCAGGCGGCGATGGCGGGCGGGCAGGCGATGGCCTCGGTTGAGATGACCCGGCAGCAGATGCAGCGGCGGGTGCCCGGCGGCGAGATACTGGCGTACGCCGATGTGCTCGGTGAAACTATCCCGCTCGAATCCTCGGTTGACGGTTATGGCTGGGCCAAGTGGGGCATGACCCTGCAGGAAGTAATGAACCGGCTGGGCAACGAGGGTGTATCCGACACGGTGGCGTTCCGTCCCCCGCAGAACCCGGAGTTTGTTTCGCTGGTGGCGCTCAACCCCGACCCCAAGCGCTACAAGGTCGAATACCGCTTCTACAACAACAAGCTGTTCCATCTCGAGGTATACTACTCGGATTATTTCGAGGGCAATTCATTCAACGCCTTCCTGCTCTCGAAAATGACCGAGTACGGCCGGCCCTACGATATCAACATCCGGGTGGACGAGCTAGGCAACGTGAACCTGTTCGCCAAGTGGGACACCGAGGAAAGCATGATCGAGCTGGTCTCCCGTCCCAACGGCCGGTATTCCCTCTTCCTCGACCATCAACTGGTACTCTTCCAGCTCGAGGAAGCCCGCAAAAGAGAGGAACAGCTCACGTTCTGAGTTTTTTCCCGTCCGGCCGTGAATTCACTCCATACCCGTCGGTTATCTATTGGCTACCCTGAATCAAGAGGCGGAGATGTATTACGGAAAACCTCTCTTTCCGGCGTTCCTGGTTGCCGTGCTGCTGGTTTTCGGTCCGCTTGACGGGGCCGAGCTGGAGCTGGAGACCGGGTTTGACGGCTCCAACCCCCGCACGGCCGACAGAGTTACCCGCGAAGCCGCCGACCGCTGGCGCGTACGGCCGTTCAACGAGCAAGGCAGCAACGACGCTTACTGGTTCCGGCTCAACGTACGGGTGGTCAACAGTTCGGAGCGCACACGGGATGCGGAACTGTTGGTTGAATGGCCCGTGCTGGAACGTCAGCCGGACTACCCCTACGACTATTACTTCTATGGTGAAAAGGGCGACTGGCGCCCGGTCTACGCCTCGCTGGAGGGTACGACCGCCAGGCTGACGGTGCCGTGCAGGCCGGGTATTACCTACATCGGATTCTATCCCCGCTACAGTTACGCTCACTATCGCGAATTGATCGCCCGCCTGGCTGGAACAAGTGACCTGCAAACGAGAGTGGAGGGGAAGTCGTTCCAGGGACGGGAGATCCACAGCCTGAGGATGGGTGCCGACGGCGGAACCAGGGTGCTGATAACCGCCCGCAACCATCCCTACGAGACCGGCGGGAGCTATATCGTGGAGGAAATGATCGGCTGGCTTCGCTCCGGGCAGCCTGAGGCGGCGCGCCTGCTGGAGGACTGCGAGATATTTTTCCTGCCGATGATGAACCCCGATGGAGTGTTTACCGGCTGCAATCAGCGCACGCGGCCCGCGGGCGGAGTGAACATGAGCTACGGGGCCGATTCGGACGATCCGGCGGTAACCGCCCTGCTGGAGATGGTCGAACGGGTGAGGCCGTCGCTGTGGGCCGACATCCACAGTTGGCCGCACGAGGGCGACGACGGGATGTGGTGCACCCACCAGTGGGTGGCCGACGAGCTCCTGGAGCGCATGCCCGACCGTTCGTTCAACGACTATGTCTGGAATGTCAGTTTTGTCCGGGAACGGGGCACGGCGGAAAACCATCTCTGGCAGTGGCTGATTCGCACTCCGGGCAGCGGGGGAGTGTCGCTGAGCATCAGTTGGTACCGGCGCGGCGAGGAAGACCTGGGCGTTATCGCCAGGCGGATGCTGCAAGCGCTGTGCGAGGCGGCGGGAAACGCGCCGTGATGGTGCGCTGGTGTGGAATTTGCACTGATTTTGGTTGTACGCGCAGAGTTGAGTTCAACCTGACAGAAGCGTGGATTCATGGCTAAATCGAAGCGGAAACGGAAAGCACAACCTTTTGTGGGAATCCAGTGGGACTGCTGCAAGGTATACAGCCGGGTCTATCTCAATAAAAAGGGTACGGCCTACGTGGGCTGGTGCCCCAAGTGCGGCAAGCGGGTGCAGATGAATGTCAGCCCGACCGGGTCCAAAAGCCGCTTTTTCAATGTCGGCTGACCAGCTCAGGCCGGTTTGTTCGCCGCGTACCAGTTAAACACCTTCCCGATTCCCTCGATCATCCCGTCAACCATCGCGTCGCTGTAATGCTCGCTCATCGAGAGAACAATCATCTCGTCCAGCAGCTTTTCCGACACCAGGCAGAGTCCTGCGGGATACATCTCTCGCAGGCTTTTTGCTCCGGCAAGGGGCGGCACGGCAAAAAAGCTGCGCTCCGGATGCTGGAAACAGTCATAGAGGTAAACCGGCCTGCCGCCGCAGTAACCTGTCCAGGCTGGTATACCCTCGGCCGCCAGGGCCTCGGCAAGTTCCCCGGCGGTTACCGGTATGACGCCGGGAGCGGGCCGGAGGATGAAATACCACCAGCTATGGTCGCAGTCAGCCGGGACCGTGGGCAGCCGCAGCCCCGCCACGTTATCCAGGCCGGCCAGCATTTTCTCGGCGATCTCTCGTCGCCGGACGATAATATCGGCCAGCCTGCCGAGCTGGACCCGTCCCACGGCGGCCTGCAGCTCGGTGATCCGGTAGTTCATCGCAAACACCTCGGGGTTACGGCCGCCGCTCGTGCGGTCGTAGGCTTTGTCCATGAACAGTCTCATCCTGCGGGCCAGCTCCGGGTCGTCGGTTACGGCCACGCCCCCGTCGCCGGTGGAGATATGCTTGTACCCGTTCGTGCTGAAACAGCCCACCGCGCCGAACGTACCGGCGAACTGTCCGCCGCTCTCGGCCAGCCAGCTCTGGGCCACGTCCTCGACCAGCTTTACGCCGTGTTTTTCCGCGACTTCGCAGGTTTCCCTGATTCCGGCGCAGGAACCGGCCAGATGAATCGCCAGGACGGCTTTGGTGCGGGGTGTGATCGCCCGCTCCACCGCGTCCGGGTCCATGTTGAACGTCTCGGGGTCGATATCGGCGAATACCGGCAGCGCGCCCTGAGCCACGATGCCGATAACGCTGCCCATGTCGGTGATCGGGCTGGTGATCACCTCATCGTGCCAGCCGACTCCCACCGCGGCCAGGGCCCGCCCGAACGTACGGCACATCGCGCCCGAATCCACTACCCGGGACAGGGCGTCTTTTTCCTCCTGCCCGAATCGAAGGGGCCGCATTGAATCAGGGTTTACCGGTTCGTTCAGTGCGGGTGCGCCCCCGTGGATCGCCAGTTTGTCCATGTTGTGCTCCCGGTGAGCCGGCCGGGGGAAAGGGAGCTAAAGCCCGGGCCGGATTGTGTCGATTATCAAAGAGAACGCACAGGCAATACTT
>VRUH01000040.1 GCA_019456185.1 Candidatus Glassbacteria bacterium
CATCGAAAGGGCGAGGCAGAGCAAGTCCCAATGTTGCCCCCATCCTCCCACGCTGCCGGGAGGCTCCATCCATGCGGAAAGATAAAGCGCCCCCAGAAACACGGGCACGGGGACATAGCTGCGATATTTGAACAACCAGTTCCCCTGCGCGGTTATCGTTTCCCGTAGGGCCATTCGGAAACATCCTATACGTGATGGGAGATTCGGACCGGGAGAAATACCGTGCCGCCGATCGGACAAGGGAACTGGCCGGGGCGTCACGGCTTTGGTGCGGGGGGTTGGCGGAGACGTGTGGGAATCGAACCCACCCAAGACAGTGTTAGTGCCTCGCGCACGGGTTTGAAGCCCGGGGAGCCCACCAGTGACTCATCCATCTCCTTGTATGAATTGCCTTTCGCCGAGGAACCGCCTTCAAGCTTGGCATTCGCCGGCATTGGCGCTCCTGAAGACCTCATTCAGCATAACAAGGCCCCACGGATTTGCAAAATTATCGCTATTTCGTCCGTAACCGGGCCTCACCGGGAGTTTCGAGAATTTCCGAAAAACCCGCATCGATGAGAACCCTTGTTATGGAGGAGGAATTCCTGGCCGGTTTCGAGAACTTCCGAGAGGACCGCGTAAAACGTCCGTTTTTGGTATCCGAGATGGGGCCTTTGGTACCCGAAGGTACCTGCCCTTGGGAAAGTGCTAGGGGGATTTAATGAAGATGCTGATGGCGACGCGCACCTTGACACCGAGTACTTCACCGAGCGTCTTGCCACCCTTGGCCGGGGAACCGGAATCGGCGATCACATATATCTTATCGAAGGTTTCGAGCAGGCTTTGCCGCGCCCCGGCGAGAGAAAAATTATTGAGCAGCCCGGCTGGTGTGATGAAGGCGAGTATACCCAAGCCCCGCCTTTCGATGCGCCAATGGGCGTAGCGCAGGAATCGCACGTAGTCGTCACTAAGGCCGCGCAGGTTCTTCTCCCCCGATGGATTCCCATCGATGTGATAGTAATTCTCGAATTCTTCTCCTGTGACGACATCCTTGCCGCGCAGGAGGGCCTTGATCCATGGGCCTTGGTTGCTAGGAAGCCCCGACCATGGGGGATTTCCGATGATTACCAATGGAAGTTTGGGGGCGCTCCTTTTCTTCCGGCTCCGGAGCCACCTGTTCCAGGCATCCGGTTCCGAACAGTCCAGAGGCTCGGAGATCGTATCCGCCTGGATGATGGGGAGAAAAGCATCCAGGGGGAGAGGACAGTGAAGCTCCTCAAAGAGAGCACGGAGTTTGCGGCGGGCGGCGTCGCATGCGCCAGGCAGAAGCTCAATGCCCGTGAGGCGGGGGAGAAGATGCCTGGGAACATATTCGCGCCAAACCTCGTGATCAAATACAAACTCCTGGTAGATGCGCCGGATGATAGTGGTGAGAAAATTGCCACTGCCTGCGGCCGGTTCGAGGATTTCCACCCCAAGGTTCGCAAACCCTCCGGGAATATCAAAATCGCGGCGCAGAAAATGATCCACCTGATGCACGACATGATAGGCCAGCGATTCGGGAGTGAAATAGACCCCCCGCTTGCGGCGCAATTCCGGGTCTTCCCGGGCCAACACTTGATCGTAATCGGGGGTAGTCATCGTTCGATCCGTTTCAGGGATTTGGTGACTGCTTTGCGGTTGGCCGAGGTATCGCTTTTCAGGAAATCCCTCACAGCATCCGCCACCCCTTCGAGGCTATTGAACCGGTCCCGGAGCGCCTGACCCGAGTTTTTTGAGAGGGCGCTATCGATCCTGGCCGCGAGCGATTCTAGCTGGGCCTCCCACGGGCCGATCTGACCCGCAACCTCGACAAGCCGCGCATCGCGAAACACCGACCGCGCATCTTTCAGAACCGATTCCATAAGCGCGACCCGCTCGGGATCGGTTACCACTTTTCCAGAATGTCCACGAGCCACCATTTATCCACCTTTCCAAAATCAATGCAGTCGAGCCTGGTTTTGATGAAGCGCCGGACTTGGCGGCGTGTGATCCACCAACCGTCGCGATTTGAATCCCCCTGCCACCCTCTTCTGCTGGCCTTCAACCAACCTTTCTCGATCCAGTGGATGACGGTATTGCGATCCACACCAAAGCCGAGGGAAACTACATTCGCGGCAAAGCCATGATCCAGATTGGGCGCGGTGAGGCGCATCCGTTTGCGTTTGAGGACAATCCCGATTTCCGAGCGATGGAATCCTTTCGCTTTGAGTCTCTTTTGAATGACACTGGGATGGAGATGGCCATTGCGCTCCAATATTCGGAGTTCCCCGTCGTTCCAGGGCGGCTCTTTCTTGCGTGGAATGACTACGCCCAATAGACCGGCCCGCCTGTTCACGTTCCACGTATTCCAGCCGATCCTCTTGGCAAGGGAAGCGATATCTCCCTTTTTGCGCGGCCCCTGATAGAGGCGGCGGATTTGCCCGTCAATTTCAGGCGTCGGCTGGAAGCGGACCGGTTTTTTCCCAGCGAATACAGGTTCCGAATCCAACCGGTATTCGCGCAGGATTAGCGATTGGCTATCCATTTCCTCATTTTCCCTCCATGGGAATTCCATCGAATAACGGGCCGTCCCCCATGGCCTTGTCGGCCTTGGGTGAAATCCACAAGCATTCGATGGTGGGTTTGGTCTGGTCTCCCAGGGCCGGGCGCGATTCCTTGCGCCAGCCTCGGAAGAGCCGGTCGTAGAGCGGGGAGTCGTACCCGCTGACCACGGCCATGCCCTTGATGCCCCGGAGCGCGTCGGCCAGGGCGACGTGGGCCGTATCGTCCATCTCCTCGCGGTAGAGCCTGCGATTGCGGCCACGGGTGGAATGGACATAGGGCGGATCGAGGTAGAAGAGAACGCCGGGGGCGTCCCAGACCTCGACGATCTTGAGGGCGTCGCGGTTCTCAAGCTGGACGTGCGCCAGGCGGTTGACGACCCATTCCAGATTATCGACCTCCTTGAACTGGCGCGGCTTGTTGACCCGCCAGCCCGACCAGCTCCGCTGAAAGCGCCAGCCCGAGCGCTCGGCGGAATTGCCCCGGCCCTGCCAGCAACGGATATAGAAGCGCCTGGCGCTTTCCAGGGGATCGGCGGACGGCTGGTAGGCTTGCAGTTGTTCCGAGCGCGACCAGGGAGTAAGCTCGATGGCCTGGAGAAATTCATCCCTGCGTTCCCGCAACACACGCCAGAAATTCACGACCTGGGAATCCAGATCGTTGAGCACCTCGAAGTCGGCGGGCGGCTTGCGCAACAGCACCGAGGCCCCGCCGCAGTGGGTCTCGACATAGCATTCATGGGGCGGTAAGTGGGCGATGATCCAGGGGGCGATCATCCACTTGCCGCCGCGATAGCGGAGGGCCGGGCGGGTAAGGGTAGCATCAATCATGGCAAAGGCAGGGCATAACTTCTTCCATTTCGGGGAAATCAAACAAGTCCTGATCCTCGACGGCTTTCAACATGCGGGAGTAGATAGGCCGGTCGATGCGGAAAATGGCAGCATCCTCGCTTTTTGGCTTGTCGATGAGGGATTCCATCTCGATCCACCATGAGGCCAGATCGGGGCGCTCCCGGATCAATTCCTGAATCACGTAGGCGGACTTCATAAAGCAAAGATCGCAGTTACCCGCTGGGGTGGTGCCATTGAAGGAAGGTAGCCGCAGGTTGAAGTCCTGTGATCCCCAGAAAGCAACCACGTCCTTCTTCCTTACTCCGGCATCGGCCATCGGCATGACCGTCTCGAACCGTTCCTTCCCGGAAGCATTGCGGGCTTTCTGACTTGCAACGCGGAACGGTTCATCGGCCCGCAGTCCGATTGCGTTTACCCACTCCTCATAACCGCAGGTGTCCCGCATCCAGGAGATCATCCGTTTGACCTTCAATTCGGATGTGCAATGGCGCGTGACTGGGTTGGGGAGGAAGTTCTTGTTCCGGATCAACTGCTCGAAGGGGGTCCCGTCACGTTTCGCCGTGGTGAATCCAACCTGTTTGGTCTTATGCGGAACCTCCGGGTCATATTCAAGCCAGACAATCTTGACGGCCCACCACTCGGCCAATTCAGCAACATATTCCAGGGTCTGCGGCATTTCCTTTCCCGTGTTGCAAAACACTACATGGACATCATCAGGCAGCTTCCCATCGTAGGCATCGAGGACATGCCGGAGCATGTACCCGGATGATTTTCCCCCGGAAAAGCTGACCAAGGCGGGTGTTTCGATTCTGTAGGGATTGGCCGCCATCACGCCACCTCCGGGAATTCGCGCACCCGCAGATCGGCGGGCCATTCGGCGGGGTCTTCGCCCTTGCGATCCCTGGCCTTGTTCTCCCGCGCCCAGACGGTGCCCAGTTGTTTGACAAAGGGGGCGATCCCGGCAAAGCGGCACTGGTCGATCCCGTCACGGATCCATTGCAAATCGCCGGGTCGGGCCTTGGGGCCGGACTCGAAACCGAAGATGATCCAGTCGAGGAGGTGCCAATCCATCTGTTTCGCGCCTGCACGGGCAAGGGCAGCCAATGCCTGACGGTCTTCCTTTCTAGGTTGGTATCCCTTTGCCCAGTGAGGACGGCATTCCGGCACGAGCCAGGGCATCCAATCCACCGGCCCGAGGCCCGGCTCGTAGGAGACGCCATGGACGGCGGCGGGCACCTTGAGGAGCTGGGGGATGAACAGGTCGGCGCTGGGCTGGTCATGCACGGAAACGAGGAACCACACATTGGGCCAACCCGCGCCCCAATCGGGGGGGAGGCATGCCGCGATGCGCTCCGGGCGTTTGGTGGGGATGATCCAGATCAGGTTGACGGTGTTGCGGATCACCTCCCAGGCGTCCGGACGCCAGGGATCGGCATCCTCGATGAAGAAGTCCGACCAGGAACAGGCGAAGACCTTCTCCCTGGTGCGGGGCGCGGACAAGCCTGCCCGCTGCCCCATGACACCGCGCTCCCCGGCCCGCCGGTCCCAGTCGAATGCCTTTGACCAGGTGGCATGGCCGGTCTTGTGAACATCGTGGGGATCGCGGCCATAGCGCCGCATGTCGCGATACATGTAGCAGTTCTTGCAGGCATCGTTGACCTTGCGGCAACCGACCCAGAAGTTGAGGGTGTGATCGCACCAGGGGATGGAGGTGTTCTCGGTCATGGTGTCCACCGGAGGATGGTCTGTTCACAGTAGACTCCGTCAAAGCAGGTCTTGATTGGGAAAGCACCAGTACAAATTGCAGTCATCAATTTGTACTGATCTTTATCACCCCTTCGACCAACCCAAAGATGCAATCTGTCTCCTGCTTTTGGTATTACCTTTGATGTAGACCATAGATAGGATGTGATCCTTCCCGAGAGTACGGCTTCAGCGGCATCTGGCCGAAATGACAATCTATGGGATTCAACTTTAAGCTCTGACCGCGCCTCATTTGCTAAATGGTCGCACCACATACAATGAAAGCCGCACTGGGGGATGGAGGTGTTTTCAGTCATTGCCCGTCTCCTTTCCACCGGAGAGGGAATCCTTCAACTGCTCCAGGGAATATCCCCAGTCGCATTTCCATTCCAGGACGTAGCCGAAACCAAGTTTCGCGGGTTGAAACTGCCCGCCCTCGACGGTCGAAATATGGTATCGATGGACCTTGATCGCTCCGATGGCGAAGGCCCCGAAAGCGTCGCGCAAGTTTTGCAAACGATCCTCTGCCCACCAGATCGCCGCCAGGGATGCTTCCCTGTCTCCCGAGGCCATGTATTCAGTCGATACCGATTTCTCGAAGACCGATCCGTCTTCCCTGTACAAGAGATGGATGCTGATCGAGTAGGTGTTCATCGGCCCACCTCATCGGTTTTCCAGCCGGGGAATGGCACCTCGATACAGATATCCCACCAACGGTAACGCCAGCCCCGGAAGCCCTTGATTCTCGCCAGCCAGTGGAAAGGCCGGATCGTCACGGCCACGGCTCCACCCTCCCGGCAGATCGCCCATCCCTGGCGTTTTTGAACCACACGGGTAACCGGAGCGTATCCCCGCAGACGGCCCCAGCAGACGATATAGAGGCGCTCCCCCGGGGCGATGTTGGGGCGGCGGCGGTGGCCGACGTAAAACGACGATTCATCGCCCGTGGGGGGATCGCCGGGACAATCGCCTTCATCGATCCACATCCGCCAGAGGCGCTTGGGTACGGTGACAACGAGATCGGGCATGTGTTCCTCTCAATCCGGGAATTTGCGGACTTCCCATTCCTCCATCACATCCGCGATGGCTAGGGCCTCATCCACTTTTTCCGCGTTGCAAACGTGCATTTCGGCAAGCTCCACCCATAGCCTCACGAGGGCCGGTGCGAACTTGTCCTGCCCACGCAATACAAAGATCGGTTCTCCAGGATTCACCTTCTCCAGGCATTTATCGTTGAATGTTCCGTCAGGGTTTTTGAAACCCATGGTCATAGCCTCCATACAAATTAGGTTTGAAGCCGTCCTCCTGCCCCTCCTCGCGGAGATCGTGGAAGGATTCACCCTCCCAATGAATTTTCCACCACGACTTGCCGCGATAGCGGATGGTGAACTTGCGGCCCTTGTATTCGCCCGGCTGGTCGATATGGGAGATCAGGGCCGAGGCGATGGGGCGGCGGGCAGCGTAGAAGGTGATGGTGTCCCCGGCCTTGGCGTCCGGCATGCGCTTGAAGCCCCAGTACATTTTGCCGAGCGGGGCTTTCTCCCAAAAACGATCAAGCTCGCGGGGGGAAACGTGGATATTCATTTCCCGTCCTGGATCAGGCTCATCAGCTTGGGATGACCTTCCTCATCGTGAAAGGCCCAGAGAAAGCCCAGGTGCATGTGCCTTCCCTTGTGATCGGCGGGGTTGCAAAGGGCTTCCTTGGCTTGCCGTTCCAACCAGGAATGCAATCCTTCGCCGCGTTTTGCAGTGTCCCGCCAGACACCCAGGCAGCGCAGGGAGGCGCGGTCAACGGCATGGGCGGAAACTTCCACGTGTTCGAGATGTGGGGTGGAGAGGGCCTTCATGGCGCACCTGATTGGTCTTCCGTGACGGTTATGGGGATGCTGGCAATGCCAATCCCGAATGCTGGGCGGGGCCTTCCACGCCCTTGTGAATGCGGAGCATCTTGCCTTGCCAGAATCCGGCGTTCAGAGCATGAGACGCCCGGTTGCCGACTTTGCGGTATTTGCGGGACGTTCGATCCGGATAATGCAGATCGAGAGCAGCTTCCAGCAGTGGATCGGTCGTTACGATCCAGCGGCCCATTTCACGTTCCAGAGCCTTCTTTTGTGCGAGAAACTGTACAATCAACCCGATGGTCAAACCCTTGTAAAATGGGGACTGTTTTGCCCGGCCCTTGCGCCGGGTTTTCCTGTATTCGCGCCACGGCCTGCGGTAGGAACGGAGCAGGAAATCAAAGACATAGTGGGCAACCATGGCATTCGATTTGGTTCCGATCAGGATCAACCGCCACTGCCCGTGGAGCCATTGTTCCGAGATGGGGCGGACATAGAAGTAGTCATTCAGGATCGTCCGCAACCACCTGATTTCCGGAGGCAGCCGCTTTCCGCTCCAAATCTCCTCAAGCACGTAATTTCCGATGTCCACATCCTTCCGGGAGAGATTGTGCTTGATGAGCAGTTCCCTGACCTTCGCGGCTGCAAGGCGGGCCTCGTGCTCGTTGGCGCTTCCGGCCAGGGCCAGCAGCTTTTCAATCTTCGCGATCAGTTCCTGGTTCATGTGGCCGACTTCCTTTCTTCGGTGGCGGCTTCCGCTTGCGCCAGTGTCCAGGTTTCCACCCGCCCGGCCTCCATTTCCACGGCCAGGGCGCATTCCCGACAGACCAGCGGCCTGACCTTCCCGCCCAATTGCCCGTAGGCATTCGCCTTCATCTTCACCGGCATATCCCGGTACTTTCGGCACATGTCCACCTTCATGGTGGGCGCGTTCCAGGGAACGCAGTGGAAATAGGCGTTGTCTGGAATGGGCTTCATGGTTGGGTCTCCAATCCCGGCAATACCGCTTGCCGCTCATCGCGTTTGGCTTCTGCCCGGTGTTTCGGGCACCAATCCTTGTCCGGGCCTGCCGAATAGCGGTGGGTATCGCAAAGCGGCTTATCGCAGGTTCCGCCTCCGGGCTTGGCCCAGTCGCATAGGTATGACCCCAGTTCATGGCAGTCCCCAATATGGCATTCAACCTTCCCTGTACGGGTGCCTCGGTGGCACATGATTCCGCCCCCACCTCCCTTGAAAACAAAAGGTTCGCAGGTCATCGCTCAACCTTTACCCGGATAGATGGTCAGGCTCGGGGGGCGCAGCCCTTCATCGCAAAGGCCCGGCAGGGATGCATGGCGTTTCATCACCTGCCGGTATGCTTCGACCAAGTCGAACAGGGTTGTTTCTGCGATGGGGCGGGCGCGGATCGGCTCCTTCGCCACGACGTGACGCCCGCACTGATCACAGGGAAAGACGGGCCGGGAGTTTTTCCTCACCATCTTATCCCCCGCTTGATCCAATCCACGGCCTGACTCACCACGTAGCGGATGCGTTTCCGCCGCTGGGCATTCCGCCAAGCCTTGCGCAGGGCGTCCCCGCCCCAACCGATGATCCCGAAGGAGCGGATATCATCCAGTTCCATTTTCATCTCGTTCATGGCCTCATTCCTCGGTGAAAAGGGGAACCTGGTCGTAGGTGGCGCGGCCCGGTTCCACCTCGTTTCGCTTGCGCCGCCGTTCGGCCAGTTGCGATTGGAGTTCCGTGTCATTCCCATCGGCGGCTTTTTGCTCTGCCACGAGAAGTTCGACGGATTCCTTGTCCACATACCACTTGCCCCGGATGCGGAAGGCTTTCAGTTGATGATCCGCGATCAGTTTGCGCACCCATTGCTCGGTTCCGTTGATGTAGGCGGCAACTTCCGGGACGCTCATGGTCTCGCTGCCAAGTCCCTGTCTAAAATCCATTGGTTCCCGAGCGCCTTCCCTGGCGGTTCGATTATGGGGCTGCGGACAGGCTTGTCCGCTCCCCCGCCGATTATGGGGCTGCGGACAAGCCTGTCCGCAGCCCTTGCTTACGGTCGCGCATTTCGCGCAGGGCCTTGGCCACCCAGCCCGCCTCCCTGGCGGTGCGGATGATTCCCTCGCGCAGTTTGAACCGTTTGTTGAAGAAGGCTTGCGGATCGTTGATCCCGGCCTCGCGCAAAAGGTGGAACAGGTGCCAGACCTGTTTGTTGGACGGCAACGCGGCCACGTTGCCGCCGTGCAGGGTGGCCTTCTGGGGGGAGTAGACCGGGCACCAAGTCACCGCGATGGGGACCGGATTTTTCCGACCCAGCCGCTCGAACATCCCGTGCAGGATTTCCCATGCCTGCGCCTCGGTGAGGCTTTTGGTGGATCGGTCTCCGGTGAGGGCTGCGATCTGTCCCCGGATTTCTTCCGTGGCGTCCTCTCCGATTTCGCCGAACAGGATGTGGAACATCTGAATTTTGCGTTTGTCCAAGGGATCGCCGGGTCTCATTGGCTGCGCTCCTGCAATTTCCGAAGGCAGTTTTCCATGCCTATGAGATCGCTTTCGGGGAGATCGCCCCAATACAAATCCGCGAGGGCGTTCCATTTCCCGCGCATGGATGCGAGCGTCGATATCCCTTTCGGCGTGAGGGAGAGGCGGGTTTCCTTGAAGGACACTTGCTTGCGCTTGACCAGCCCGGCCTTGTAATGCCTGCCGAGCGCCCGCTTTGTGTTCGACAGGCTGGAGTGAATTTTCCTTGCCAGGCCATGGGTGCGGATACCCGGATTTTCGCCGACCGTTACCAACACCAATTGCTCGATGAAGATCATGCCTTCGGGGGCGACGGTTTCCGCATCCCTGCGCAGCAGGTCATAGGCATGGCGCAGGCCGAAAAAGAGGCGTCCGGGTTCCATCACTAGACCCCTTCCTGCACGGCTTCGGCGAGCACTCGCTTCACTTCGGCGACGGATTTCGACCCGGCCTTGCCGTCAAGAACGTCCTTGACGGTGGTCTTGCCGAGATTGCCCCGCTTGGCGATCTCGCCCTGGGACAAATCGAGCATGGCCATCAGTTGCGCGGGATCGTATGCGGAGAGCACATGCATTTCATCGATCCGCCTGTTTTCCCCCTCGGGAAAGCCTTCTTTGTAGGCATGAGCGAGCAGGTCCCAACAGATGTTGTTGACACCGAGCGGAGCTTTTGCCAGCCTGCCCACCGCGAGGGCCGCATGCTCGGTGAACAGGCCTGGCGTTCCGGCTTCTTCGCAGCGATGCAGGATGTAGTCTGCGACTTCCTGTTCCGTCATCTCGCCCAGGATGGCGATGTTCCCGGCCTCCAGGCGCTGCCAGACATCGGGGGCCACTTTCTTGTAGTGTTTGATGAGGCTGCGATGCCCGGTGAGTACGATGGCGAACAGGCTGCCGTGGTGGGCAAAGCGAATCGTCTCGTACAGGTCCTTGAGGGACTTGAGGAAAGGGCCTGTCAACCGGTGGGCCTCATCGATGACCAGGCAGACTCGTATTCCGTCTTCGACAGCCTGCTTCAAATAGAACTTCAGCAGCCACACCCGGCGTTGCACCGAGCCGGGAATTCTCTCCCCGTCCTCCAGGAAATCGTTAAGCAGGGATTCCACCACCGCGTTGATGCGCACGGACTCCTTCCTGGGATGATCGACACGGATGAATTTCACCTTCATCCCCTCGGTGGCCTTCAGGGCGGCGATAGAGTGGGCAACGGCCTCGGATTTCCCGGCACCCACATCCCCGGCGATGGCGACCACCTCGTAGCTTTCCACCGCGTAAGCGATCTGTTTGAGCGCGGTCTTATACTCCGAAGACAGGTAATAGCCGCTCCCGTTCACCTGCCCGAAAGGGAAGGAATGCATATTAAAAAACTGCATGATGTCGGGCCGTGTTGGCGTCATGGTGTTACCTTTCCAAATTGCGGGCGATGATTGCGGATAGGTTTCGGATGTGCTGGCCGATATCGTTCGCAACCGCCCGGGTTTCCTCATCGAGATGAGGTTCATAAAGGATAAGGAGGCGGTTCAACTCGGCCTGGATATCTTCGAGTGCCCGGCGTTTCTCCTGCCGGAGCGTCCGTTCCTTTTCCGTTTCGCTCCCCACAAATTCCCGCAGTTGAGCGAGCAGGGTGGTGAACTGGTCAATGGGGTTGCGGACAAGCCTGTCCGCATCCCGCGCACGGACATCACCCTGCCTTGGATTGTTCTTCTCGTTCTTTTCCATGATCAGCTTCCGTGCCTCCCTGAAGAATGGTTTCCAATGCCGATCCATCGGCCTTGGGTTCGATGATGCGATCCGCCACCGGCAGCGCGGCGCGGACATGGTCTTCGGTGATCTGTTTTGCCTCATCCAGGAAGGCCGCTTTCAACACGCTCCACATGAGGACGTTCAAGGTGGTAGGCGTGGCCCTGCGGGCGATCATCTCCAGCACCTTCTTTTCCGGGATGAGGGCCGCGCCACCGGCAGCGGCCAGCCGGTGCTTGATGTACTCGGCGGCGTCCAGCGGATCGAGGGCGGAGAGATAATGGATGTTGAGGGCGTCCAAGCGGGCCAGCACATCCCGCGCCTGCCACGCCAGCAGCGCCGGAAGCTGACGATGGCCCACGAGGAGCACGGAAAAAAGGGTCTCCATGTGGGCAAACCGCGTGGACTCGTGGAGTTCTTTTTGGGCTTTGAACGTGCTGCCGGAGACCCGGTGCGCGTTATCGATGACAACGATCAGGGAACGATCCGAGCCGTGGATATCGATCAGCATGTCCTTCAACATCCTGCGCCTGGGGGCGCGGACGCGGGGAACGCGATCCGCGTTGAGGGCGTGCAGCATCGCCTCCTCGATATCCGAGACGGTCAGAGTTTCCTTGTCGGTATCGACGCGGGCCACGATGACCGTATCATCCAGCGCATCCAGCACCGAATCCTTGACGGTGGTCTTGCCGGTGCCATAAGCCCCGAACAGCCCCACGATCTCGTTGTGCTCGATGGCATAGCGCACGAGATTTTTCCCGGCCCGCAGATTCACCGATGGCCACAGATCGTTCGCTTCCCTGCGCTTCCCGAAGGGATCGCGTTTCAGGCCGAACCAGTCGAGCATGTCCGGTTTGTTCATGTTCATCGGCCCCTCTCCTGCTTCAGTTCCGCGATCACCTGCTGGGCCTTGATCTCCAGCGCCTTGAGCACGATCATCGCCGGACTTTGGAGATTGAGGGGCGCTCGGTGCTGAATGATTACATCGAGATTCACGTTCCCGCTGGCATTGTCTTCAAGTTGAATTTGAATGCGCATGTCACCCTCCATGGTGAATGAAGGCTCTGTTGCACGGGACGCGGACAGGCTTGTCCGCGTCCCCATTAAAGACGCAGAGCCTGTTTAAGCTCGTTACCGAGCTTCTCGGTGGCGCGGCGGTCAAGGCCGCACTCCCGCAATCGATTCTCCAATTGCCGCATGTTCTCCCCGTTGAATTCGAGCCTGGTGTGGAGCGGGACGCCCACGATTTCATCAATGCGCCGCCGCGCTTCCTTGAGGCTCTTGTAAGCCTGCAAACTCGTGAAGGGATCGGCTGTGGGCCGGGCCGGGCGCAGGCGGGGTTTGGGAGTGACCACCTTGGGCGTTGCTTCCCCGCGCTTTACCGGCTGCCCCGAGGCGGTAGGCTTCTGTCCCACTGCGCGGAGGTTGGCCTGGCCTTTCTCGCTGTAAATGCCGACCCCCTTGCGGGGGCGCTGGGCGGCTGCCTTGGCGACCTGCTTAGCGGGGGTTTCCTTTTCCCCCTTGTATTCACCGAGCGCGTTGGGAATAGGCTGGATGACGCCGTAGCTGTGGCCGTCGTGTTCGACCGCGAATTCCCCCTGGCGGTTATAGACCAGCGTCACTTCCCGCCCCTGGAGGCCCGGAGGCAGGCCGATGATCTCCAGGGGTTTGTTGTCGTGCCAGACCCACCCTTCGGCGGTGACCTTCTTGGGTTGGCGGAACACGGCCAGGAAGAGGGCGTCTTCGGGGCATTCGCGCATGCCCCGGAATCCGATGGAAAGGTCCCAGTCCTGGCGCTTGGTGTTGCTCCTGCGGATGGGATGACGCCTCTCGTTCTTCAGCCTGATAAAGGTCGATAGCTCCTCCTGGAGCGACGAGAGGCGCATCCGCGCACCCACCTTGTGGGTGATGAGATAGGATTGCTCGAAGGCTTCCTTGATGGGCCGGAAGGGGCGTTCGATGCGGCCATTGCGCTGGGAGTTGCCGGGCTGCCCCGTGATCAGTTCGATGCCGAAGAAATCCAGGAAGGCCGTCGTGCTGCCTTCCGAGCCGAAGGAGCCTTGATCGCAAATCAGATATTCCTCGGGCATGCCCTTGGGCATGCCGTTGCGCCAGGTGTCCACGCAAAAGCTCTGCACCATCTGCGAGGATTCCCCCGGAGCCACCACGTAACGGGCGTTCATCACGCGGGAATAATCGTCGATCAGCGATACGATCCAGGCCAACTCTCCATCATGCCAGCGCTTGTTGCGCTGTTCCGCCCGGCAGACCTGGACAATCCAATCGTCCCCGTCCCGGTCGATCACCCGGAAATGGCGGGAGCCGGAGGCATCCACGCGGTGGGCCTGGTTCGCATAGGCCGCTTCCATGCGCTGGCAATAGGCGGCGGCGGGATTGACGCCCAAACGCCGGGCAGCCTGGTTGAGGGAAGAGATGGGGTGCTCCCGGTGCAAGGCTCCTTCGGACAGGGCGATCTGCTGGGCCTGCTCGGTGGAAAGCTGGCCGTCGCCGGAAGACTTGTATTGCCAGACGACGTTGACCGCCTCCTCCAGTTGCGGATCGATGCGGGCCGGTTTGGGTTTGCCGCCATCCACGCGCAGCTTTTTCACGCGGCGATAGACGGCGTCATCGGTGAGGCCGTGCAGCCTGGCGAAGGCGGCGCGGCGGGCCTTGGCCTCCTTTTTGGGAAGGGCAAGAGTTTCGATGTGCAGTTGGTAGATTTGCTCTGGACTCATTCCCTAGAATCCTCCGTACTCCATGCGGTGATTTGGTCGGCGATTTCGCGATACTGGTTTTCCATACGGACTGCGGTGTCGAGCAGTAAATCCTGGCTAGGCTTGGGCAAATCCATTCCGAGGCTGATGAGGGGGGAGAGGGCGTCCAGGGCCTGATCGCCCAGCGCCACCGCCCGGTTGCAAAATTCGCGGGCGTTTTTCAGGGTGCCCTGCTCGCCCGCCATGCGGTGACGCTTATCCAACTCCGCGCCCAATTCCTCGATGCGCCGGTTGGCGTCGGATAGTTCCCCCTGGTTCCTGCGCATGTCGGAACGGAGTTCCCCGAAGCTGGCGCGGAGCGCGGAGATATTCCGGGGGGAGAGTTCCTCTCCCGCCTCCAACCGATCCATCAACGTTTCCCCGCGCCCTTCCAGGTCCCGCCGCTCGGCTTCCAGTTGCTCGATGCGCTTGAGCATGGCGTTTTTTTCGGTGTGCCATTCACCTCGGAAGAGTGTCACGGATTCATGGGATTCCAGCGCCTCTTGCCGGGCCTGGCCGACCGCGAAGTGCATGTCCGAGATGGCGTTCTTCCAGGCGTCCACGTCCTTACCGTTCTTGGGCAAATCCAGGACAACCTCTTCTCCGGCGGCATCGGTGTAGCGCAGTTGATGCCTGTCCTTCAGTTCCTCCAGGGTGGATTCCATCCCATTGGAATTGAGCACCTGGGCCAGCTTGAGCAACTGGCGTTGGGGCACTTGGGAAACGCGTTTCCCAATTTCATCGCCGAAAGTTTCAATTATCCGGATCAGGTTTTCCGCCCATTTGCGGGTGCGGGTCTCACCGAGAATCTTGAGTTGTCCCGCGTCGCAGAATTTACGGAAGGAGGGATAGCCGAAATAGAGGTAGCAGCGGCTTTCCTTGAAGTCGGCCACGGCGCGGCTGACCTCGTAGATGCCCTGGCGGACGGCGTGTTCGCCCTGAGCGAGGCGGTGGGAAACCTCATGCACCCGCTCGGCCAGTTCGGGTGTGATCGTAACCTTCTCGCCGGTATCCTCGTCCAGGATCACATCCCCCAGGATGGGCTTGGCTGGCCGAAGCTGTTGGGCCGCATCGGTGGAGCGCATAATCTGCGCGATGAGGCCGTTCTTTTGCGCCGCCTCATCCGTGGCCTTGGGGATTTTGCGGATGCCCAGCACTTTGCGGGCAATGGGCTTGATATCCGCCAGCGGCATTTCGCAGAAGGTCTTGGCGACTGCCGCCTTTTCCTCGGGCGTCCTGGCTTGCTGGAGGGCGGGAATGATGGCGGTGGTTTCGGTCATTAGGGGGCCTTCCGTAAAGAGCGCCTGTCATCGACTTCGATATAGTCCACGCGGGCGTCGCTGAAACTGAATGCGTCGAAGTGGGAAAAGTTGAGTTGAGCCAATCGCGCCTTTTCCAGGGCGATGCGCTTGGCCTCCTCCTCGTTTTCGGCCACAACCTTCACATGCGCCCAGGCGGAAAGAGGGAGGGACAATTCGACCTTGAACCTGGGCATGTTCATCTCCTTTCCGGCTCATCGGCGGAAAAGCCTGAATCCGGCTCCCATCCAGGGCGGGGCTTGCTGGGATCGACAGGGAGGATGGGAGCGGTAATGGAGCGATATTTGGCCCAGGCAGCCGAGGGGGAGAGGATTTTCCCGTGGGTAAGCAATTCCGCCAGGAGCATGACCCGGTATATCTGCCGGATCGCTTCCCACCCTTCCTTGAAGATGGCCCGGCAGGCGGGAGGTTTGATTACAGCCCCGTTGCCAAGAGCGAGCGCCGCTGCCTGGGCTTCCGTGAATTCCTTCATGTTGGCCGCAAGTTCCTCATTGGCCCGCGCCAGATCGAATTCTCCATCCAGCAAGGGCATGGGCACGGCGATGGAGTTGAGGTATTGGGCGAAGAGGGTCAGAAGTTGGGGATCGTCGCAAAATCTGGAAAGGACGATGGCCTTGGCGAGGGTGATGGGCACCTTGAGGCAGTAGTCCGAAAGCTGGCGGGTGGAGATGCCCAGGTGATCGGCCACTTCCGCTTGCAAGACCGATTTTTTTACCTCGTATCCCGTGCGCTGCAACTGTACGGACTGCCGAGCGGCATACCAGCCCTCCAGCATGGTGCGCGTCACCCGGCAAATGTCCTGATGAACCCGGAGCTCGAATTTGGAACCGAGCTTGTGCCTGCCGTCGCCGGAGGTCATGAGCCACCTCCCGGCAAGGGGATGCTTGCGGGGTTTTCGGTGGAAAGAAACCGCGCCACGAGTTGCTCCAACTTGGCAGCGCTGATCGTCGGCTGGCCCAAGGCCGTGTGCTCGAAGTGCTTGTTCAAAAGCCACAGGTCGCGCTTGTTGACCTGTTCCCGTTTGCACCACTCATTGATGGAAAGGCCGGACTCGATGATCTTTGATTTTACCGTGCGTATCAGGCGGCGGATGGTGACTTCATCCGCCAACGCGCCGAAGTCCTGAACCGGTTCAGGGCGGGCCGGTTCAGGTGGTTCAGACTGGGGGCCGGAGGTCTGAACCGGTTCAGGGGAAACCCGCGCCGGGCTTGGCTGAACCGGTGGTTCAGAGGGAGCGGCCAACCCATTGTGAACCGGTTCAGGCATGGCTTTCCGAACCGGTTCAGGCGATTGAACCGCCCCCTCCAATATCATCGCCCGAGCCAGCCTGCGGACGGCCAGGACGTTTCCCCATTGGAAGAAGAGCAGAGCCAACGCCTGCATCCCGTAGAAGAGCCAACGCTGCCAGGACAGCAATGGGAGCGCGGACAGGCTTGTCCGCGCTCCAGCAAGAGGCAGGCCGAATCCTGAACCGGCGCTACGGGTTGCGGACAAGCCTGTCCGCAACCCGATTGCAGGGGGGGTTGCGCTGAGTTCGCGGAGTTCGGCCCGCTTTGTTTCAATTTTAGCTTGGGTGGACTCGATGATCTCCAGCCACCCGGCCCGCGTCTTGCTGTTTTCCTCGTACCGTTTTTTCGAGGCTGACAGCCCGGCGATTTCCTTTTGCAGTTCGGCCTCGCTCTTGACGGCGGATTCGGCACTCGCCTCGGCCAACCGGCCCGCCTCGTGGATGGGACGGGCCAGTTCATACTGCGGGGCCAGCAGCAGCATCGCCGTGAGAAGCAAGGCCGGAACGATCCACCACCTTCCCCGAACCCAAAAGGTGAGGGCGAGCAACTCAAGCCCGAGGGAGAGGGGGATGCCGGTCCACCCGGCAGCGGCGATCCAGAAGGCGATGCCGTGGAACTGCACCAGGCCCAGGCCGATAAGGAGGATCAAGGCCCAGAAGGGATGCTCCCACGCGGCGGATGCCGCTCTGCTGAAAAATCCGCTGTGCTTTTTCGATGTTTTCACTTCCGAATCCCCCTGCATGATGAAGTGTTTTATTGAGTTGCCGTCCGTGATACGGGGTGCGGACAAGCCTGTCCGCGCCCCCATGATCGAAAGGGATCAGGCGGCGTGGGTCTGCTTATCCAGTGCGGCAAATTCCTTGCGCCAGCGTTCGGCCAGCAGTTGGGCCGCGAGGATGCGCCTCGTATCGGACGCGGCGGCGAGATAAAGCACCGCCCATTTGCGGTCGCCCAAGATGCGGGAGAGCCGGGCTTTTCCCAGATACCGCCCGTGGCGGTGGATGTGCTTGAGGATATTCATGGGTTCCCCTGCTGTTCGGGTTTAGGCGGCGTTGTTGGGATAGTCCCGCCAGAGGGCGGAGAAGCCGGAGCCGAGTTGTTGCTCCAGGAAGGCGATGACCGGCACAGAGTTGATGCGTCCGGCGATGGCCCGCCCGATGGAATCGGCCTTGAGACCAGTGGCCTGCTCGATGTCGGTAATGGAGATGCCCTTCTGGGACATCAGCACTTCGACTTGCTTCTTGCGCTCGCGAAGAAGTCGGTCGATGTGTGTCGTCTTTTGGTTTTTTACCTGTGACATGGCGGCTCATGTGTTATGCAATAGGATTTTCCCGTTCCGAGATTGGGAGCGGATAGCGTTACGGAAACCATAAGTGATCTAAAATCACAAAGTCAAGTAAAAATGTGACTACAAATCACAATCCATTTGAAGAGACCTTCGGAGACCGGCTAGCTGCGTTGATAAAATCCCTTGGGAAAGGCCGGGATGAATTCGGGACAAGCCTTGGTGTGCGTAGGGAACATATCTCAAGGTTGGTTTCCGGGAAGGCGGTGCCGAGCGAAACCCTGATCATCGCCATTACCTGCCTGTACGGGGTGAACAGGGCATGGCTTGAGTCGGGTGAAGAACCGATGTTCGCCCCAACATCGAAAATGGTGAATGAGTCGGAGGTGCTACGTGCCTACCGGGAAGATATTGAGATTCTGCATCGCCGGATCGAGGAACTGGTCAATGAAAATCAGCGGATAGGCAAGAAATTGGGCAAGAAAAAACTGGAGGAAATCGGGAGGGAAGTGCGGGAGAAGAAACCAGCGGCCTATAATCATGTCGCTGAAAATACGGAATGCTGAGAATGGGAGGTCTTGAAGATGAACAAGCTGGCAATCCTGATTGCAGCCTTGGTATTGGTTTCCTCATTGACAGGCAATGCATTTGGCCAGGCGGACTGCGCTCTTCTGAAAGCGGAGATCGAGAAATTCCAGGATGCGGTATCCGGGTTAAATAGCGCGATTTTTATCGCCGCCATGATCGAAGAGGAACTGTCCGTTAAGAAAATGCAGGCACTCGGCAATACAATGGGTGATCAAAAGGTTCGGTCGGTCGTAAAGAAACAAGAGGAGGCCCTCATAAAACAAAAAAAAGCCGTTCTCGACGCCGCCGGATGTGGGGCCAAGAAGAGCGGAAAGGAAAGCGATTGACATCCCATCCCCAACCGCGCTAGCGGTGGGGTATCCTCCAGCGCGAACCACGCACCGCAACAAATCCAACAAAAGCAACACTCCCAATAGACCCAACACTCCCCTTTTAGATGTATGGCGCGTCCGCCATGCTGGGTTGATCGGAGCTACAGGAGGCGGACAAGCCTGTCCGCGTCCCCATGGCGTCCGATTTCTGAATAACCCAGCACATGGAGGTGCCCTATGGACACCGTTTTCAACATCATCACCGCGCTGTTCGCCCTGGTGATCGCTCTGGTCGCCTCGGGGATCGCGATCCGAGTATTCGACAAGTACCTCTTCCCCACGGTTGATTTCGCAGACCACCTGTCCGGCGGCAATGGGGCCGTGGGCAAGGTCGTGGCGGCGATCATCGTGATGACCTTCTTCACCGCAGCTTGGGTGATGGCCGCTCCTCCCGATTACAACCGCTATGACGCGCAGTTCCGGAAATGGGGCAAATGGGAATTCGGGCGGACGGTCGATTGGCGTCACTTCAAGGCGCAGGGCCTCACCGAATCCCTCCTCAATCCCGGCCTCTGTTCTCACGTGGGAGCCTGCGGGGTGATGCAGTTCATGCCCGCCACCGCCGTCGCCATGGGAGTGACCAACCGATTTGACGCGAAGCAATCGATCCGGGGCGGAATCAAATACGACAAGCGGCTCTGGGATCAATTCACCGCGCCGAGGCCGAAACTGGATCGCCTCGCCTTTACTTTCATGGCCTACAACGCGGGACTTGGAAACGTACTGATCTGGCAGAAACAGGCCGTGGCCGCTGGTGTGAATCCGAACCTGTTCGAGACTCTCAAACCCTGGGTGTGGAAGGAACCGCGTGGATATGTGGAACGTTCGCGGCGCTGGTATGCCCGCCTGAAAAGGAACAAGCGATGGACTGGTTGATTTCTCTTTTCGGCGGGGCGGCTGACCTGCTGGGCGGGTGGCTGTTCGGCGGCCTGAAGATCGCCCTGGCAGCCATCCCAGCCATCGGCTACGCGGCGGTGGCCTATTTTCGCTCCCGCAAGTCGCAAAAGCTGTTCACCGTGAAGGACGCGGTGATCCTGCTGGTAATCGGCGCGATTCTATTCCTGGTGCTCTGGGTCGGCTGATTTATAAGGGCTGCGGACAAGCCTGTCGGCTTTATGCCCCTAGCCACAAGCCTGCGGCGAGGGGTTAACCACAGCCCCAGATACGGGGCGGAGAATGAGCGAGTTGGACCTGTATGAACGCAAAAAGACGGACAAGATCGCGGAGGACTCCGCCGCAACCCGCGTCATCGTGGAACGCATCGAGACCGGCATCCGGGAGATCAAGGCGAAGGATGCGGAGCAGGACAAGCGCATCGGAAAGCTGGAACGCAAACAATCGGCCATGACCGGCATCGGGGCATTGCTCGCGCTGTTCTTCGGGGCGGCCATCACGCTGCTGGCCGGGTGGTTCGGGAAAGGAGGCGCGGGATGACCAAGCTCATTTTCTTTATCTGGCTGGCGGTGATCTGGGGGGAAACTCCCGCCTACGTGGAGCGGGAAATTGCCACAACCAAGAGGGCCTGGGGCGCAGGATGCGCCGCGATCCACCGGGAAGCGCGGATTGAATACGAGGCGGATTATCGAATCCGGAAAGGCAAGCCTGCCGTAATTCTGACGGGCACCTGTTTCCAGCTAGAACCACAAGACACCAAGGAAGGTGAAGATGGGAACCAAGACGACAAAAATTAAATCTGAGGCGGCGGACTATCCCGTCCCGCAGAGCAGGGAGGAGGCGGTGGAAGCCATCGCCGAGATCGGGCGGCGGCAGCGGGAGCGCGAGCGCATCCAGGCAGCCATGAACGATGAACTTGCCGTGATCCGGCAAAAGTTCGAGGAAGAGGCCGCGCCCCATAACGACACGATCAAGGGCATGTCCACCGGAGTGCAAATCTGGTGCGAGGCCAATCGGGAGACCTTGACCAACGATGGCAAGGTGAAAACCGCCAATCTATCATCCGGTGAAATCCGCTGGCGGATACGGCCTCCCAAAGTGTCCGTCCGCGCCGCAGATACGGTGCTCAAGGCCCTCAAGGAACTGAAGTTGACCCGGTTCATCCGCGTCAAGGAGGAGGTGAACAAGGAAGCCATCCTCGCCGAGCTAGAGACCGTGAAGCACTTGAAGGGGATTACGATCACCCAGGGAGAGGATTTTGTGATCATTCCCTTCGAGACCGAACTTGAGGAGGTCGTTTAGGCGAAGCCACGGGATGCGGACAGGCTTGTCCGCAACCCCATACCGGGGGCAACCCTAGCGGGGCATCCGGAAAATCGCTTGAGGAGCGATCCGAACGGCATCCGAACGGCATCTCAACCCAGGGCAAGGAGGCCCGATGTTTCACGCACACGACGGCTGGTATTTCGAGCGCACCCCGGATGGAGGTGTTCGGATTCTGAAGCGCAAGAATGCGCGGCCCGATGCGCCGGTTGAAGCCGAGATCGAAATTGACGCGTATGTCTGGGCCTCCATCGTTTCACACGTCTCCGAGCAGGGCGATATCGCCGAGACCTTCAACCAAGCCCTGAAGTTACACCAAGGCGAGGACCAGTGATTGGCTTCGAGAACCTACAAGCAAAACACCTGGAGGCGGCAGAAAGCCTACGACCTGTGGGTGGTTGTGCAGGCCACCGTGGAAGAAACCTGCGAAGTCTCCGACATCACCGCGCGCACCCTGCGGCGCTGGCGCAGCTACTACGGCTGGGACGGCGAGCGGGAGAAATTCGGGGCGGGCCTGGGATCGCTGCTGGCCTCCTTCCGGGATCAGTTGGGAAGGCTCTCCCAGGATTTACGCAATGCCGCCGCCAATCAGGACGTGAAGCGGATGGAGGAATTGAACAAGGTGGCCGGGCAACTGCTGGTCAACGCCATGCGCATCCAGGAAATCGAACAGGGTGTTCACTACCGCAGGCTGTCGGTGCAGTGGCTGCGGGAGTTTTCCGATCACCTGAAACAGACCCGGCCCTTACTGCTGGAGGAATTGCTGCCGGAACTGAAAGCCTTCATGGGGAAAATCGCCAGTGCGTGATCTGACCGACAAGGAATATTGGGAGAAGCTGGCGCGGTGGGAGAAGGCCCTGCGCAAGTCCATCTCCGAAGCCACGGGCGATCTGCCGGACGGTTCCGAGACAGCGGTCAAGGAGCGGGTGGAGCGGGCGCGGATAGACCGCTTTTTCTTCTTTAAACATTACCTGCCCTATCTGTTCGAGGATCCATTCACCGAACATCATCAGCGCCTGGCCGACGATCTGGATAATGAGGACTCCCTGCTGGCCATCGCCTTCCGGGGCTGGGGAAAGTCCACCTTCATCATCTACGCGGAGACCCTGTGGGAGTTGGTTGCGGGAAAAACCGAGTTCGCCGTGCTGACGGGCAAGACCGATGAGCAGACATTGCCCCTGGTGTTGCAATTGCGCATCGAGTTCGAGGCCAACGGGCGCATCCGGCAAGACTTCGGAGATCAGGCGCTCGGCCCGATCTGGCAGATGACGCACTTTGTGTTGAACAACGGAAGGGAAGTGATGGGCCGAACGCTGGGCGGAGCAGCACGGGGGCCGCGCTCCCTGAAGAACAAGCGCCCCGACCTGTGGGTGCTGAGCGATCTCCAGGAGAAGAAGGACGCCAAGAATCCGGACATCATCGACGGCATCCTCGACTTTATCCGCTCGGTGGTGATCCCGGCCATGAATCCCAAGCGGGCCAAGGTGCGGGTGGAAGGAACCCGCGTCTCGGAGGATTGCGCCCTGTCCCAGCTTCATGAGGGGGATGAGAATAACGAGCCGTGGCCGACCTTCGAGCTTCTGGCCATCGACGGGGACGGCAACCCGACCGAACCACACCGCTACCCGCTGCATGTGCTGGCGAAGAAGAAGCGGGAGATGGGAACCGATCCCTTCGATCTTGAGTTTCAGTTGACCGCCAAATCGAAGGAGGGGACGTTCCGGCGCGAATGGATCAAATATTACCGTCCCGAACAGATCATCGATCTCCCGTTACTGTGCGGGGTCTACGAGGACCCCGCCACGAGCGCGGACAGCGATCACAAGGCGATCATCTCCATCGGTTATCACAAGGAGACCGGCAACTACTACGTGCTGCGGGCCTTCATCCGCCAGCATGCCAGCCCGGAGGAATGCGCGGCGGAGTTCTACCGGCAGTGGAACGATATCAATAAACCGCCCCTGCGCCAGGGCATTGCCGGTTTCGAGGACAACGGCGCTCAGGAACTGATCGTCTACCCAATGGAACTCTACCGGAGGGACAACAATCTTTCCTACATCCCCGCCGTGGGAGTGACCAACACCATCAACAAGGATATTCGGGTGGGCGGGTTGGCTCCTGATTTCGAGAATGGGAAGTTCCATTTCATCAAGGGGCATAGCGATCAAAAAATTTTGGTGGATCAGTTTGTCTTCTACCCCAAGAAAAAAAGGGACGGGCCGGACGCCACCCGTGGAGTGAAAGACCTGATTCAGCGCCTTCTCAAACCCGGTGGCGGCATCGTCAGCCGTGGGCGGCGCACTGCGAGGCGGATATTGCGGGGGTATGGACATGCCACGGCCTAGAGCCAGCGCGATTTCACTGAACGGTGAGATGACGGCATTCGCCCACATCCGCTCAACAGGATTGACCGGTGAACTGGGTGGCCGGGTATCCGATCCGGAATTCTTCGGGTTGCTGACCATCCTCCCCGATCCGGATGAAGTACTGCGGCGCACGGGCCTGGATCAGCGGGCCTACCGGCGCATCCTGGCCGATGAGCATGTGGAGGCGGTTGTGACTCAGCGGGCCTCTGCGGTGCTCCGGCAAAGCTGGGAGGTCAATCCGGGCGGCGACGGCGCGGCGGATCAAGCGGCGGCGGAATTCTTCCGGGAAGTGCTGGAGGCCCTGCCGATGCAGCGCGTGATGGAACAGATGCTGACCGCTCCCCTGTGGGGCCTGGCCGCGCACGAGGCAATCTGGGCAAGGGACGGCCAGCGCTGGTTTGTGGAACGGCTGCCCGACCGCCCGGCCCGGCGCATCGTCTTTGACGGGGACGGCAATCCCCGGCTGAAAACCCGGAGCAATCCGGGGAACGGAGAGGAAATACCCCCCGGGAAATTCCTGCTGACCCGCTTCCGGGCGAGTTGGCAAAATCCCTATGGAGAGCGGTTGCTGTCAAAGATTTACTGGCCTCACACCTTCAAGATGAGCGGCTATCAATTCTGGGTAACCTTCCTGGAAAAGTTCGGCATGCCCTGGTCGGTGATCTCATACCCGCCAGGGATGTCGGAGGAAGAGGTAGGCAAATTGGTCGATATCGCGGAAGCGGCTGTTCAGGATGCTGTGCTCGCCGTTCCTGCCGGGAGCGATGCGAAGCTGCTGGAAACGACCGGCGGGCGCGGGGATGCCCATGACCGGATGATCCGCGCCTGCGAGAACGGTATCTCCAAGGCCATCGTCGGCCAGACCCTGACAACCCAGATCGGCGACAAGGGCAGCTTTGCGGCATCCAAAACCCATGAATCTGTGCGGGAAGACATCGTGGAAATGGATGCGCGAATGGTCGAAGAGACCCTGAACGAGCTTGGGAGATGGCACACCGAACTCAATTTCAGCGGGGCCACGCCACCCGTCTTTTCGCTCAAGGCCGGGGCCAAACCGCAAATGGAATGGGCCAAGGTGCTCAACATTTCCCGGAAGTTCCTCGACGTGCCGAAGACCTGGGCGCACGAGCGCCTGGGGATTCCCATGGCGGAAGAAGGGGAGGACGTGCTCGAAAGCGGAGGTTCGGCTCCCATGCCCGGAAACGATCCCCAGTTCGCGGAGAGAGAAGGTTTCGCGGTGGAATCCCGAGCGATTCCTGGAATGACCGATGCCCTGGCCGCGAAGTTCGCTCCGGCCCTGGAAGCCGTGGAAGAGGCACTGGGCAGGGCGGTCTCCGAAGCGGAGTTCATCGCCGCGCTGGAAGTCATCGCCACCCAGGAAGAACCCCTGGCCGGTGAGTTCGCCGAGGCCCTGAAGAACGCGCTGCTCCGGGCCACGCTGCAAGGGAGGGCCGATGCCTGAAGAAATCACACTGGAGCCGCTGGAATTCCCCGAGGCGATCCGCGCCTTCGGAGAGCGGGTAGTGATCAGCCCGGAGGCATTCAAGGCGCTGGATGAGCAGACCCGCGCCGCCGCCTTCACCATGGGCAAGGTGTCGGAACTGCAACTGATCGCCGGAGCCAAGGAGGGGCTGGAGCGGGCCTTGAGCGAGGGCGGCACCTTCGCGGACTTCAAGAACGATTTCGGGGCGCTGGCGAACAAGCTGGGGATTACCCCGCTCTCCCCCCACTACCTGGAGACGGTGTTCCTGAATGGGGTGCAGAGCAGCTACCACGCAGGGCGCTGGGAGCAACAGCAGGAGGTGAAGGAACTGCGTCCGTTCCTCAGTTATTTCACCGTGGGAGACGACCGGGTGCGGCCCCATCACGCGGCCCTGCACGGTGTGACGCTGCCCGCAGATCATCCGCGCTGGCAATCGATCTACCCGCCCAACGGCCACCGCTGCCGGTGCCGGGTGCAATCGTTCTCCCGAACGGAGGCGGAACGGCGCGGGCTGGAAGTGCTGGACGATCTGCCGGAAGTGCGCCCGGTGAAGATGAAGGTGTTCGACCGTTTCCAGCGCAAGTTTGTCACGGTGACTGAACAGGTGGAACCCCGGCCCGATCCGGGCTGGGCCTTCAATCCGGGAGACCCGGTAGCCCGCAAGGCGGCGCTGGATGCCCTGGAACGGAAACTGCGCAGGGAGATTCTGTCATGAACTGGTTCGAGATATTCAAGACCGGCACACACACCGATTCTGCGGGAGTGACCCGCGAATGGGAAGAGAGCGATCTGAAGCAGATCGTGGATAATTTCGATCCGGAACAATCCGCCCCGGTGGTGATCGGCCATCCCAAAAACGACGATCCGGCCTGGGGCTGGGTGGACAAGCTGAAAATCGAAAGCGGCAAGCTGCTGGCTTCCTTCCGGGACCTGGTGCCCGAATTTGTCGAGGCCGTCAAACAAGGCCGCTACCGCAAGGTGTCTGTCCGTTTCTTCCCGACCGATAACGACGGCTGGGAACTGCGGCACGTGGGATTCCTCGGGGCTGCGGCCCCCGCCGTCAAGGGGCTGACGCCCATCGCCTTCGAGGAGCGCGAGGGGGACGTGGTGCTCGAATACGCCCTGGATGAATACGAGGCCCAGACGTTGCGCGACCTCTTCCGTGGCCTCCGTGAATGGATCATCGACCGGTTCAGTCTGGAGACGGCAAACGACGTGCTTCCGGACTGGCAGATCGAAACATTACACCCTCCGGCGAAGCCGGATTACAACCAACCCGAAGGAGACAAATCAATGGGCGATCCGATTACGCAAGAAAAACTCGCCGAGGCCGTGAGCAAGGCCGTCAAGGAAGCCACCGACTTGGCGAACGATGAAGGCGTCAAGAAGGAAAAGGCGATGCAGGCCGAGATCGAAAACCTCCGGCTGGAAAACCGGCGCGACAAGTTGACCTCTTTTGTCGAGGCGCAAGTGAAGGGCGGAAAGCTCCCCCCCAAGGCCAGCGAGGCGGGGATCGTGGAGTTCATGCTGGGCCTGGACGATGCCGCCGAAGTGGAGTTCGCGGAAGGGGAGGAGCACAAGAAAACCCCGCTGGCGTGGTTCCGGGAATTCATCGAGTCCATGTCCGAATCCAAGCTGTTCGGCGAGTTGGCCGGGCGGGAGGGCGATCCCGGCCCCGCCGAAGGGGAGGAGGGCGAGAAAATTGTGACGGAGTACATCGCCGCCCAGAAGGAACAGGGCAAGGATGTCAGCTACACGGATGCCGTGCGGCACGTGGCGTCCCGGCATCCCGAACTGTTCCCGGTCTGAGCCGGGCGCAGGCGGCGCGTATTCAAGGAAGCGGAATTTCCCGGGCCGGACAGGCGTGTCCGTCCCTGGATGGCGGGCAGGCTGAGAGTTAATACCTGGCCGCCCCACATTTGCGATTGAAGGAGTGAGAAATGTCCGGAGCAACCTATCTGCTGGATAAGGAGTACGAGGCCGGAGCCTCGGCTGTCACCAAATACCGCATCGTGAAGCGGGACACGGCGGATGGTCTGGTGATTATCGCCGCCGCCGTGGGGGACGCCATGTTCGGCGTGGCGCAACACGGCGCGGCCATCGGAGCCAGGGTGCGGGCGCGGTTGGCCGGAATCTCGGAAGTGGAATTGGGCGGCACCGTCACTCAGGGCGAACTTGTGACCAGCGACGCCACCGGCAGGGCCGTGGCCGCTGCACCGACTATCGGGGTGAACAACCGCATCATCGGCGTGGCGATGTCATCGGGCGTGGTCGGAGATATCGCGAGTGTGCTGGTCGCTCCGGGCCAAATCCAAGGCTCGTAACAGTAGAGTAATCGCGGGCGAATCGAAGAACGTCCCGTCATATCTGAAAACTTTGTCAGGGAGGGCATCAAGATGCCTGAAGGAAATGAGCTTCAAGTAAACCCGACGCTGACCAACGTCAGCATCCAGTACCGGCCCGATGGGTTGATCGGGGATCAGGTGCTGCCCGATTTCGGGGTCATCAAGAAACAGGGCGATTTCAAGAAGTACGTCAAGGATGACCGCTTCACCATCCCCGATGACGTGATCGGCCCGAAGTCCGAAGCCAACGAGGTGGAATGGACCGTCGATGAGGACACGTATTCCTGCAAGGATTACGGCCTGGACGATTTTGTCTCCAACGATGAGCAGGCGCAGGCCACTGGAGGTCCCTTCAATGCCCTGATCGACGCCACCGAATTTGTGACCGACTTGTTCATGCTGGCCAAGGAGAAGCGCCAGGCGGACCTGGTCTTCGCGCCGGGCACCTATCCCGCTGGCAACAAGGTGCTGCTGGCGGGCACCTCTCAATGGAGCGATTTTGCCAACTCCGATCCGCTGGGGGATATCGAGACAGCGAAGCTGGCGGTGTGGGGCAATCCGAACACGCTGGTTTTCGGGGCGGAAACGTGGAGCATGATGCGCCGTCATCCGGACATCATCAAATCCGTGATCGCGCTGGGGCCGCTGCTGGATCACCGGGGGCTGGCGACCCTGCGGGGCGTGGCCGAACTGTTCGAGATGGAACAGGCGCTGGTAGGCCGCACCCGTTACAACACCGCCGCCAAGGGGCAAGCGGCATCCTTTTCGCGATTGTGGGGCAAACACGCCGCCGTGTTGAACATCCGCCGTCCGTCCCTGCGGGGCCTGTTCTTCGGGGCAAATTATCTCTGGACGCCTCCAGGTCAGCAGGCGCGGGTGGCCGGAACGATCCCCCAGCCAAGCCGTGGTCTGCGGGGCGGGGTGAAGGTGCGCGTGGGCGAGACCTACGTCAACAAGATCGTCGCGGCGGATACCGGGTATTTCATCGAAGACGCGATTGCCTGATCCATCGCGCTCCGCAATTTTCCACTTGAAGGCGGGAACGGATTCCCGCCTCTATTTTCATGGAGGAAACATGGCACCCGGAACCAGAGAAGTCATTGTCAGTCAGCACGTCAAATTCGACGGCACGCTGTTCGCCCCCGGCGAGCCTTGCGGCCTGCCGGACGATCTCGCCGAGCGGTTGACCAAGGAAGGCCGGGCGGAACCGGCCCAATTACGGGCTGCGGACAAGCCTGTCCGCAGCCCCATTGGAGGCAAGGCCGCTTCCAGCGATACGGAGGACGGAGGGGCGTCCGCTGAAACGCTTCAGTTCACCGACGCCCAGCGCAAGATGCTCCTCAAGGCGGCGATGATCACCATGGTCAAGGATGAGGTGGGCCTGACCGGCAAGGGCCTGCCCAATGTGGCCGATCTGGAGGAAATCTCCGGGGTCAATACCGACGCCAAGGAGCGGGACGCACTGTTCGCGGAAGTGTTTCCCGAACCAGATGATGGTGGGGAGAAAAAGCCCGGCCTGATCGACCGGTTTCTTGGCAAGGGCGCGTCCGCCAAGCCGGAGAAAGGCGGGGAAGGTTCCGATAAATAATGGCCTACGCGGTGAGATCGGATTTGGAGAAGCGTGTCGGCGCGGATCGGGTGGCAAGCCTGGCCGATCACGATAACGACGGCGCGGAAACCCCCGAGGCGGTGGACAACGCCATCGCCGAAGCATCGGCCAGGATGGACGGCTGGCTCTCCGGCGTGTTGGATACGCCCCTGGATACCACCGAATATCCCGTGCTGAGGGGATACGCGGTATCCATCGCCTTGTGGCTGCTGGCGCTGGGGAAGGGGGCCGATCCGGACGGAGAGGAAGCCGGGCTGAAAGCCGATCACGATGAGGCGATGCGCTTCCTGATGAAGGTGGGCGAAGGCAAGCTGCGGCTCAACAAGGAAAGCGCGGCGGCACCGGGAGCGATCAAGATCAAGAGCCGCACCCAGAAGTACACCGAAACACTTTTGGAGACCTTTTGATGGCCGAATCAGGCGTCAGGTTGACCGGCGATTGGCCGGAATTCAGGCGGGCGGTGCGCAACCTGGCGAACTTCCCCTTCGCGAAGTTCCACGCCTTTGCCGGAGAGACCATCATCAACCAGACCCAGGCCCGCTTTGACAGCGAACGCGGGCCGGACGGCAAGCCGTGGCCCGAGTCTGCGCGGGTGAAACGGTTCGGGGGGAAGGTGCTTACCGACACGGCACGGCTGCGGAACTCGCTCAGCAAGCGGGCCGATGGGGACAAGGTGATCGTCGGAACCAACGTCGTCTATGCGGCCATCCATCAGGCCGGTGGCGAGATCAAGGCCAAGCGCAAGCCCCGCCTCGTGTTCAACATTCCCGGCGTGGGCATCCGCACGGCGAAGAAGGTCAAGATACCCGCCCGGCCCTACATGGGTTTCAGCCCCGAGGACCGGCGCGAACTGGCCGAGGAACTGCGGGGTCTGGTGAAGGAGTTGACAAAGAAATGATCGCGGCGGTGGAAACGTATCTCTCGGGAAAGCTGGTTGCAGCCGGGATTCCGGCAAAGCGGATCGCCCAGCTTGCCAAGGATTCGCGCACACGGCAGATGCCTTTCGCCGAGTTGTTCGATCCCCAGGAGAACTTTCAGCGGGACGGCAGCAAGGCCAGCCGGGATTACGATGGTGCCACCCAACAGGCCACCAACGCCGTGCGCCTTTACAACCGGGAACTGGCGCTGACCGTGAAGATCGTTCACCGCTCGAAGGCGCAACTGGACACGCTGTTTACGTCGTTTCTGGCGAGCGTGGAGCGGGGCTTTACCGATCCGCTCCCGGCCCCGGCCACGGGAGACCAGTTCATCCGGATCATTCCCGGCACGGCAACCTGGGCGGACGATCCGGCGCTGCTGAAAGACCGGGCGGAAGTGGAGATGCGCTTCCTGTTCCGGGGCGGCGTCTACCAGGAAACCACTGCTGGAACGACCCAGCAGGTCAATATGCCAGCAGTCCCGAACTTCACGTAATTCACCCCCTTCATTCCCCCTGAGGGGGAGAGGAGTCGAGAAGATGGCCGACAACCCGAAGAAAGAACAACGCAGCCCGCGCAAACGCACCGTCACGGAATGGACCGAACGATTGGGAGCGCGGCGTTCCATCGTCGCGGGCGCGGCGCATCTGGCCGGATGGAAACCGGACACCCGGCTCGGCGAGGAACAGTTCACGGCAGGGGTCCGCGCTTTTGAGAAGAAACCCTTGGGCGGGCCGCGAAAGATTCCGGCCAACGCCGGTAAGGTCATCAACAAGCAGGAGGTTGAAGCATGACATTTTTCGGAGATGTGACACACGTCATCGTGGATGGCGCGGCGGGACTCGCTCCTCCCGGCTCTCCCTTGGCGATTGTGGCCGGAGTGTCCGATTCCGGCACCATCGGGGACGCCCTGCTGATCGGCAAGGAGGGCGACTTTTCCTCCCTCGGCGTGGGGCCGCTGGTGGACCGGTTGCGGGACATCCAGGCGGCGGGCGACAAGACCCTCAACGTGGTCGCCGTGCGTGTTACCGAGATCGGAGCCGGAACCATCGGCACGATCACCGAAACCAAAACCGGCACCGGCACACAGGTCGCTTCCGGGACGCCCAAGCGGTTCGCCCATGTGATCGTGATCGCCACCTTGGATGGAGAAAACGGAGTTGCCAAGGTGAAGGTCTCGCTGGATGGGGGAAAGAACTTCACCCCCGAGGAAGTGATTCCCGGCACCGGGTTCCTCGTGCTGGGAGATACCGGCGTCCAATTGGACTTCACCGATGCCGTACCCCCCGAAGACAGCGTGGACATCGGGGACAAGTGGGAGTTCTTCATCACGGAACCCACTACCACCCTGGCGCAGACCCTGACCGACATCGCCACGGCGCTGACGACCTATGCCCCGTCCATCGTTTATGTGGTGGGCGAGTCCGACCCCACCGATTGGACGGCGGCGGCGCAGGAAGCCTCCGACCGCTTCGACGCGGGCAACCCCACCTGGTTCCTGATGGAATCGGCCCTGCCGGACGTGCTGACTGGGGAGACCCTTGCCGCCTGGGTTACGGCACGGGTGGCGGAGGTGTTCGAGGATTTGTGGGTTTCGGTCTGCGCCGGGTACGGGCGCATTTCCCGCGCCGGTACCAACGAGAATATCCGCCGCAACGTGGCTGGCGTCAACCTGGGACGGCTGGCCAGCATTCCCGTGCAGCGATCCATCGGGCGCGTGGCGGACGGCAACCTGACCGGTGTGGAACTGATGGACGATTTCTCCAACACCGAGGCAAAAACCCTCGACGATAAGGGATTCACCTCGCTCCGCACCTACAACGGCCTAGCCGGAGTTTACTTCTCCAACGGGCGCATGAAGGCAGCCGCCGCAAGCGATTATCAATTCCAGGAGATCGTGCGGGTGGTTCACAAGGCCGTGTCGGAAACCCGCGTGGAAGCCCTGACCGGCATTCAGCAGGACGTGGATGAAGTCGCCCTGCAATCCATGAAGGGGCGGATGGAACGTCCGCTGGATCGCATGACCGCCACCCGGCCCCCGGAGATATTGGGTTATCTGCTGGACATTCCGGAAGGTCAGGACGTGGTCAACAACGGCTTGGAATACACCCTGGACCTGGAAGGTGTGCCGGTGGTGAGGAACATCAAGATTTCCGTGCGCTTCAAGTTCGGAGAGGTCGTATAGCTCACACCCTCCAATTTCCTAATGGGGCTGCGGACAAGCCTGTCCGTAGCCCGTACGCCAGAGGCAAGATGATCAACGGACTGACCTACGATTGGGAGAGCGTCACTATCACCCTGCCGACAGGCATGGTTTTCGAGGCTCAGGACATCGAGTATTCCGACGAGAAGGAAATTACGCCCGTCTATGGCAAGGGCGGCATGGCCAGAGCCTACGGACGGGGCAACTACAAGGCGGAAGGCAAGCTGACCCTCCTGCGCTCGGAACTGGTAGCGCTGACGGCGGCGGCGGGAACCTTCGAGATACCGCCCCTGCCCATCGCGGTTTCCTTCTCCAACGAGGACCAGTCGCTGCAACTGGACCTGCTCAAGGATTGCAAGCTGAAAAAGCGCAGCTTCAGGGTGGCGCAGGGCGATCAAACCGTGCCGGTGGAAGTCGAGTTCGAGATTCTGGGCGGCGTCTGGCTCAATGGCGTACCGCCTCAATCGCAATTGTAATAGGTGGGCGACGGGCTTATCCAGGGGCGCATCCCCTTGCGCCCCATCCAGCCATTTGCCGTCCCTTCAATCCCTCATGGAAGAGGAACGATGACCGAAGAAAACCAGAAATCCGAGAAGGCCAAACCGCGCACCATCCATATCGTCAGCGACGACACCGGGAAGGAATACGAGTTCACCTGGCCGCAAAACCATCACATTTCCCGCTATGCCCGCGAGGCGTCGGGCGGCAATGCTCTCAAGGCTTCCACCAATCTGGTGATGGAACTGGCCATCAAGCCTGGGCGGACGGAACTGCAAGAGATGTTCAAGGATAAGCCGGGCCTGCCCATCGCCCTTGGCAATGAGATCGGCAAGGCCACCGGGATCACCGAGGAATTCAGCCGAAAAAACTGAACGCGGCCCGCCAGGGGCTGAACGACAATTCCTGGCGACAAATGGAGTTGGTGGTGTTGAACCGCTTCGGGACCCTGCCCGATCATCAGACCGACCTCCTTGAACGCTTCCTGGAAGCGGATTGGCTGGATCGCCGTCACGCGCAGATGCTGGCGGCGGAACTATCGCAGGTGTTGAGCAAAATAATGGGCGGATAAGAACCCCTTCGACGTTACTCAGGATACACATGGAAACCTTGTATAAATTGGGCGTGATCTTCAGCGTGAAGGACAGACTCACGGGAGCGATGACCCGCATGCAAAAGATGATGGGGCGCTTCCGGAGCCTGACCCGTACCACGGGAAAGGCGATGGTCGGCATGGCTCTGGGCGCAGGTCTGGCCATGGTGCCCACCGTGAGCACTTACGCCAACTTCGAGAAAACGATGGCGGCGGTGGGCGTCGTCTCCGGGGCCACGGAAAACCAGATCAAGCGACTGACCGACAAGGCCATCCAGTTGGGCATCGAGACCGAGCATTCCTCGAACGCCGCCGCCCAAGGATTCCTGCAACTATCCAAGGCCGGTTTCACCGTGGATCAGCAGTTGAAGGCGATCCGCCCGTCCCTGTTGCTGGCCACGGCTGGGCAATTGGACCTGGCGAACGCATCCGGCACAATGGCGGTCGGCATCAAGGGCTTTGGCTTGAACGTGCGGGATGCGGCGCGGGTTACCGACGTGCTGATCGCGGCCACCCAGAAAACCCGGCTCCGGGCGGATGAATACGAGCAGTCATTGGGGCAACTCGGACCGGCCGCAACCGGGGCCAATCAGGGCTTCGAGCAGATGATCGCCCTGCTGGGGCTGCTCAAGGATCAGGGGGGCACCGCCATCCGCAGGGCGGAACAGATCAAGACCGCATTGATTTCCATCCAGGCCCCCACGGGAGCCGCCGCGAAACAGATCAGCGCTCTTGTGCGGGACGCCTCGGGAAATCTGCTCCCCTTCGCCGACATCGTGGACCGCATCGAAGGGAAGCTGCAAGGGATGAACAAAGCAGCCCAGGATGCGGCGCTGGTGAAGATATTCGGGCGGGAGGGCCTGCCCGTGATCCAGGCGCTGAGGAAGGCGCAATTCGCCGATCCCATTACCGGGGAGACCCTGAAAGGCACAGCCGCGTTGCGGGAGTTGGAACGGGTATTGAAGAATTCCCAGGGCACGGGGCGGCGCTTCGCGAGCGTCTTCCTCGATACCTTCGCCGGTAAGTTCCAGTTGCTGAAGGGATCCATCGAAACCTTCTCAAACGTGGTCGGCAAGCTGTTCGCCGAGAAGCTGGAGCCGTTTGTAGTGGGACTGACCAAGGGCTTGAACATCCTCATCAAATGGACGCGAGAGAATCCGAAGGCCGCCCGGAATTTTCGAGACGCCGCCATCCAGGCGGGCAAGCTGGTAGCGGCCATCGGCGGCGTCGCCCTCGCAATGGCGGCGATCATGTTTGTGCTGGGTCCCTTCGCCACGGCCTTCAGCCTGCTCTTCCTCAATCCCATCGGGCTGGGCCTGGTAACGGTGCTGGCGCTGGTTACTTCCATCGCGATTCTGATCCGGCGCTGGGAGGATTTCAAACAGGCGGTCAAGGACCCGGTCAATATCGGAGGGCTGAAGATTGCGGAATTCCTGGACAAGATTTTCAACTTGAGCGCCCTGCGGAAAAAGGGGACGCCCACGGCCAGCGACAAGCTGGCGGAGTTGAACCGGAAGATCGCCGAAAAGCCCCTGCGGAGCGGCATTCCTTCCATCGATGCCGCCGCCGATGTGGGCCTGATTTTCAAATCCGAATTGGGAAATATCCTGTCCGAGGTGAACAGCGCCATCCAATCGTCACTAAAGGAAACGTTGCTGGGAACAGGCGAGAAAGTCCCAGGAGAGGAAGCGCCTGGCGCGGGTTCCGTCTTTCGCATCGGTCAGTTGATTTTGAACGGCGTGAACGATCCCGAAAAGCTGGTCGAGGAGCTGGAGAAATTCTCCGGGCCGTACCTCCCGGCAGGGCAGGAGTGAAAAGATGGCCGAAGTCCCGAACTTCCTGCGCGTGGGGCTGGATCACTTCATCGGTGAGGATGAAGGGGAAATCCGCCTCGATGGGACTCCGCTGCCGGGCATTCTGCAACGGATGTCCATCCGGGGACGCCTCAAAACCGACCAGGCCACATTGCTATTCGGCGGAGAGAAAACACAGCCCCTCGGTTTCCAGGCGGCGACGGTCTTCATCGAACTGGCGCTGCCCAGCGAGGGCGGATTCCTGCCGGGCAGCGAGTCCACCTGCTACGACAAGCTCGCCGAACTGAACGCCGTCTTCACGGAGGTGGATGCGGACATCAACGCCAAGCTGCACCGGATCAGCAACGCGCAGATCAATGCGCGGGGCATCGACCAGGTGTGGTTCAGCGAACTGGAATCCAGCGAGGCGCACCGGGATGTCATCACGGCCCGCCTCGTGCTGACCCAGAAGGAGCCGCCGGACTTCAAGGCCCTGCGCCGGGAACAGGCCGCCATCGAGACGGAACTCGATGAAATCATTGTTGAGGATGACGACGCGCCATGAGCGACAAGACGCCCTTTGTGGAACTGACCGTAGCCGGAACCTCGTTCCTGGGGCGGACGCTGGCCTTGGAGATGAATGCGGGCCTGGCCGGGCCACGGACCGGGGGATGGATCGATCTGGACAACCGGGATGGAGAGGTCTCCCAGGCGGTCAAGAAAGGAGAAGTGATCCAGGTGGCGGGGGGCCGTCTCGGAAACGGCAAGACGGCGCTTCTCACCGGCACCCTGCCCAAGGAGCCGCGCCAGGGTCAGGGCAGCCGCAAGCACGCGATCCGCATCGATCTGGCGGATGGCTGGGCGTCAACGGACAACGTTTTAGTCGTAAACGCCCTGATGGACGTGACGCCCCGGGAAGTGATGAACCACGTGTTGGGATTGGCCGGTGTAACCAACACACGGCTCTCCGCGAAGACCTTCCCGCGACTTCACCATGTCGTGCTGGATGGGGTGAACCTGGCGCACACCGCCCGCATCGTCGAGGAAGCCTGGAGGCTGGAGGACTGGCGGGTTGGGTTCGATCCGGACGGCCTGTTCTTCTGGGAATCCTGGACGGAAAGCCCCGCCGCAACCGCCACTCCCACGGTGTTCGGTGGGGAGGATTTGCTGCGCCTGGAACGCCGCCCCGGAGAAACGGGCGTGGCCGAATTCTTCTTCGAGGCCGGATTATTCCCCGGCGATTTGATCGAGCTTCCGCTGGACGATGCGGCGCAGACCGTGCGCATCGAGCATCGGCGGCACTATTTCGACGGTAACCGCTTTCGCACGGAGGTGCGCTTTGGGCCAATCCCTTCCTGAACGCTGGCGAACCGCCATCCGCGCCGTGGTGGTGAATCTGTGGCCATGGATTGAGCGGGGATATCACCTGTCGATCCGCGCCAGGGTGATCGCCGTGAAAGCCGTCAGCGCCGGGCCAAGCACCCGCCTCGGGTATCGCTATGCGGCCACGGTGCAGCCTTTGGCGCGGGATGGCTCCGATGACGCCAGCCGCCCGGCCATTCCGGACGTGCCGAT
>VRUH01000041.1 GCA_019456185.1 Candidatus Glassbacteria bacterium
CATCGGCGGCCAACTGGAAGGCAGGCCGCAGCTCAGCGGCCGGGCAGCCGAGTTCATCTCCGCCCACCCCGAAGCCCACCACCGGCAGGCCCTGATTCAGGTCCCCGACTGCGATTTCGGCGCTGTCCTCGGCGGCTTGCGGCCCCCACTGGCGGACCGTGTCGTAAATAAACGCGGATTCGAGCGCGGCACCGTCCCCACGGGCGTCGTCCAGCCCCCGCAGGATCGCCTCGATTACGCGGTTATGATCCAGTCCGCGGCGGATATGGGGCAGCGGAGTAAAGATGAATTCCACGTAGACAACATTCCGGCGGTCCAGGGCGTTGGCTATCCCACGGGCCGCCAGCCGGAAATCCGCGGGTTCGTCCAGAACGTCCATCACCCGTGAATAGGCTTTGAGGAAGCCCGGGAAATCATCGAAGCGGTAGAGGTCCTCCACGGCCCCCTTAGCGAATTTTCTCCCGGCGGACACCGCAGCCAGCATCTCCGGCCCGATACAACCTTCAAAATGCACGTGCAGCTCTATTTTAGGCAGTTTAGCCACTGTATCTGCCGCAGCCTCGGACATCGGCCTCTCCCCTTGCTTTAACTTTCCCGATCTTGCTTTCGGGTGCTCAATATATTAGTTTTGCTAAATTATTTGAACTATTTTTTAATCCTGGTATCAGGAAGATACCGTGATGGACGACCGGCTGCTGGAACAACTCGACCGGCAGGGCATGCTGCTGACCGACAGCGCGATGGGAACAATGCTGGAGCTCTCCGGGCTGGTCAGCGGCAGCGAGTGCGGCGAACTGTGGAATATCGATCCCGCTGGCCGGGAGAAGGTCATGGCGATTCACCGGGCCAATATCGAGGCGGGCAGCGACATCGTTATCGCCAATACGTTCGGGGCCAACCCGTTCAAGCTGGCCCATTACGGCGCGGACGGCAAGACCGAGGAAATCAACCGGGCGGCGGCCGAAATCGCGGTCGAGGCCTCGGCCGACAAAGCTGTCGTGGCCGGCGACATGGGGCCAAGCGGTGAAATCCTGGAAGAATGGGGCGGCGGCGCATCCAGGGATAAGCTGCGCGAGGGTTACGCCCGTCAGGCCCGCGGGCTGGTGGACGGCGGTGTGAGGATGATCGCGCTGGAGACTTTCATGGACGTGGAGGAACTGATTTGCGCGCTGGAAGCGGTTCGCGAGGCGGCCGATGATATCCCCGTGCTGGGTTCGATGACGTTCGCCGGTTCTCCCGGCGGGATAAGGACCATGTGGGGCCTGTCGCCCACCGAGGCGGCCCAGCGGATGGAAAGTGCGGGAGTGCAGATGGTGGGCGCCAACTGCGGTATGGGCAGTGAAGACATGCTGAAAGTAACCGCCGAGATGGCCCTGGCCACTGAATTGCCGGTCGCGGCGCAGCCGAATGCAGGTGCGCCGGAGGTTCGGGACGGGGTAACGGTTTTTCCGGAAACGGCACGGGAGACGGCCGCTTACGCCGTGCGCTTCAAGGAAGCCGGTGTACGCATCCTGGGAGGATGCTGCGGCAGTACTCCGGATTATATCGCGGCGGCCCGCTCCAATCTGGAGCTGTAAACCCGGCGCATAAATTCAGACAAATCGCGGCGGGAGTTGCAACTGTTTTGCGGAACAGACAGTTGCAGCTTCAGCCGGCTCAATCGGACTCCGCCCGTCTGTTTGCCCGCACGCTGTAGTGCTCTTCATAATCTACCTGGAAACAACGAGGTGTCACGGCTTTGCGAAAACCGGAAAGCAACGGATTCTGGGCCTCGGTCAAGCCCCTTGGAATATATCTCCAGCCCCACCGCAAATGGTTCACCATCGGGCTGCTCTTCGCGTTCCTGACCAATTCGCTGGGTATGCTTTCGCCCCTGGTGATCAAGCTCGGTATCGATGCTATCGAGAAGAACAGAGGCGTCAGGATCCTGCTGCTGGCGGTGGCCGGCGTTGTAGCGCTCACGGCCGTCCAGGGCGTGTTCCGTTTCCTGATGCGCAAAATCCTGATCGGGATCAGCCGGAAGATCGAGTACAAGATCAGGGCCGATCTGTTCGACCATCTCCAGACACTCTCACTCTCGTTTTACCAGCACTCGCGGATCGGGGATATTCTCAGCCGGGCCACCAATGATCTCAACGAGGTCCGCATGCTGCTCGGCCCGGCGATCATGTACACGTTCCAGACCCTGGTAACGATTCTGTTCGCCCTGCCGGTGATGATGTATATCGACTGGAAGCTGACCCTGCTCAGTTTTCTGCCGCTGGTATTTGTGGCCATGAGCTACAACAAGATCGGCGCCATGGTCCATGACCGCTCAAAACAGGTCCAGCAGCAGTTGAGCGAAATTACCGCCAGGGTTCAGGAAAACCTGAGCGGCATGCGGGTAATCAAGAGTTTCACCCGCGAGGAGAGCGAGATAGCCCATTTCGACGAGATGAACCGTGAATACCTGGACCGCAACATGAGACTGGTAATTGTCTCCGGACTGCTGCGGCCGCTGATGAGCCTGCTGGCCGCACTTTCGATGCTGGTGGTGATGGGCTACGGCGGCCTGCTGATTATCCGCGGGACGATAACCCTAGGCGATTTCACGGCTTTCCTGCTGTACCTGGGGATGATGTACTGGCCGATGATCGCGATCGGCTTCGTGCTGAATATCATCCAGCGCGGACGGGCCTCGCTGGGCCGGATCATGGAGATTTTCGGCACCGCCAGCGATATCGCCGACCCCGTCGAACCCTCACCGGAAATCACCGGAGCCGATTCCGTGCGCGGCGATATCTCGATCCGCCACCTGACTTTCACCTACCCGGGCAGCGAACAACCGGTATTGAAGGATATCTCGATTGACGTTCCGGCCGGGAGCACGCTGGCGGTGATCGGACCGGTGGGCTGCGGGAAAAGCACCCTGTTGAACCTGATCCCGCGACTGTTCAACCCGGAAAAGGGCAGCGTATTAGTGGAGGGCGTGGACGTGCTGGACTGGCCGCTCAAGCTGCTGCGCGGTTCGATAGCCGCCGTGCCCCAGGACACGTTTCTGTTCTCGGTCAGTATCCGCGACAATTTCGCCTACGGGCTTGAGTCCGATCCGGGCGAGAAGCAGATCAGGGAAGCAGTGCGGATGGCGGGGCTGGAGGACGATATCGCCGAGTTTCCCAACCAGATCGACACCCTGCTGGGCGAGCGCGGGATCAACCTCTCCGGCGGCCAGAAACAGCGGACAACTATCGGCCGGGCGCTGATGCTCGATTCGCCGATCCTGCTGCTGGACGACTGTTTCAGCAGCGTGGACACCCAGACCGAGGACCGGATTCTGCGCTCCCTGAGCCATTTCTCCGGCAGACGGACCACGCTGATTGTCAGCCACAGGATCAGCACGATCAAGCACGCTGACCAGATTGTGGTGCTGGAGGACGGCCGAACAACCCAGCGCGGCACCCACGAGGAGTTGCTGGCACAGGACGGCTACTACGCCTCGCTCTACGAGAAGCAGCTGCTCCAGGAGAGGATCGAGAGGATAAGTTGAGGGGCGACAGTTTCATAACCGAAGACAAGATAACCGGCAAGGCCTACGACTCGCGCCTGGCCCGCAGGCTGTACCGCTACCTGCGGCCCAACATGAAGTTTGTCGTGCTCGGCGCGATCGCCCTGCTGGCCAGCTCCGGCTGCCAGCTGATCGAACCCTACCTGGTCAAGGTCGGTATCGACCGCTACATACTGCCCGGCGACACAAAGGGACTGGTTGGCCTGCTGTGGATCTACCTGGCGGTGGCTCTCGGCGATTTCATCTTCAGTTTCATCCAGGCGTATATCACCAACTACCTGGGTCAGAAAACGATGTACAATCTGCGGATGGATATTTTCGGCCACCTGCAGAGGCTCTCCCTGCGCTATTTCGACCGCAACCCCGTGGGCCGGCTGGTTACCCGCGCCACCAGCGACGTGGAGGTGCTGAACCAGCTGTTTTCCACCGGCCTGGTTACCGTGATCGGCGACCTGGCGATGATTGCCGGGATCATGTTGGCGATGCTGCTGCTGCACTGGAAGCTGGCCCTGCTCATATTCAGTATCCTGCCGGTGCTGCTGGTGGTCACGTTCTATTTCCGCGGCAAGCTGCGCGAGGCGTTCCGGCTGGTGCGGGCCAGGATCGCGCGGATCAACGCGTTCCTCCAGGAAGCACTCAGCGGTATAAGCGTGATCCAGTTGTTCAACCAGCAGGATAAAACGCGGGACAAATTCGATGTACTTAACGCGGAAAACATGGACGCCCACCTCAATACCGTGTTCTACTACGCGCTGTTCTTCCCGCTGATGGAGCTGATCGGGGCGTTCGCCACCGCAATTATCCTCTGGTACGGAGGAGTGAACGTGATGGAGGGTACGCTGACCTTCGGGGTGCTGGTGGCCTTTATCCAGTACTCCGGGAAATTTTTCCGGCCGATCAGCGACCTTAGCGAGAAGTACAACATCTTCCAGGCCGCCGCGGCCAGCAGCGAGCGTATATTCAACCTGCTGGACACCCGGCAGATCATCCCCGAACCCGACAGCCCGGTGTGGCTGGACCGGGTGGAAGGCCGCGTGGAGTTCCGCGACGTGCAGTTCGCCTACAACGAGGGCGAACCGGTACTCAAAGGGGTCGGATTTACCGTGGAGCCTGGAGAGAAAATCGCGATTGTCGGGTCAACCGGCGCGGGCAAGACCACGATTATCAACCTGCTGGCCCGGTTCTACGATATCCGGGGCGGGGAAATCACAATCGACGGGACAGATATCCGTAAGCTGAGCAAGAAGATGCTGCGCCAGAATATCGGCATCGCCCTGCAGGACGTGTTCATTTTCAGCGGAACGGTCAAGAGTAATATCGCCCTGGGCGAGGACGACCCCTCGATGGAGCGGATACTCGAAGCGTCGAAAGCGATCGGCGCCCACGGGTTTATCAGCCGTCTGCCGGGCGGTTACGACCACGTACTCACCGAACGCGGCTCCACGCTCAGCGTGGGCCAGCGCCAACTGCTCTCGTTCACCAGGGTGATGTACACCAGCCCGAGTATCCTGGTGCTGGACGAGGCGACCAGCAGCGTGGACACCCACACCGAGCATGTGATCCAGGCTGCCCTGGAACGGCTGATCACCGGCCGCACCAGCCTGGTGATCGCCCACCGGCTCTCCACAATCCGCCACGTGGACCGGATCCTGGTGATGCACCACGGCCGGATTGCCGAAACCGGGACCCACGAGGAGCTGCTGGCCAGGCGAGGGATTTATTTCAACCTCTACCAGTTGCAGTACAGGGACCAGGAAGTTGCCCTGCCCGAGGCGTGAGGCGGGCGCAGGCATTATTGAATTCAGTCCGCCATAAAAAACACGCGAGGGGATGCCAGATAACTGGGCGGACACACGGGTCCGCCCGCTTTTGCCTGCTGTTCCAAGCAATACACTACCCGCCCTTCTCCTGCTCCTCGATCATCTTTTTCACCCGGTCCTTCAACTTATCCGACCGCTCGTGCAGCTTGTTGAAATCCTTCCCGTCCCGGGCATACCCCAGCGCCCGCCTGGCCCGCAGAGGTTCATCACGGTGCACGTAGATCCTGGCAGTCCAGTAATGGGCCCAGGGAATCACCCAGTCCGGGTTGATCGGGTTCGAGATCAGGATTTCATGCACCACCTGGAACGCCTCGTCCATCTTGAGCAAGTTCACCTTGCTCTCCACCATCCGCAGCCGGCTGATCTCGAAGACGACTTCGTCGTAGCTGGCGATCCTGTTGTTGACCTTGGCCAGAATCGAGCGGTAAACCGCCTCGGCCAGCACCCAGCGTTCCAGCCTGCGGTAGCTGTCGGCCAGTTCCAGCTGGACCACCGAATTATCGGGGAACAGGTTGTGCAGTTTCTCGGCCGTTTCGAGGTACTTCTGCGATGCGTTCTCATCGGCCATGTAAATATCCAGCAGCACGAGCATGGCCCAGAGCCGGGAATCCCCGTTCTGCCCGGAGATTTCCTCCAGAGTCGCGAGCCCCCGTTCCCGGTTGCCGCGGGGGATGGTGAGGGTGAACAGCACCACCCGCTGCCAGATAGAGCTTCCCCCCCAGGTGGCGTCGAAGATGGCCTGCGGCAGGCGCGCATTGATATCCTCGGGGAAATGCCCGGCCAGCTGATCGGCGACATCCTTGGCGCCGCGGGTTCCCCAGCGCGATGAGATCTGGTAGCCGCGCAGGGCGCGGAATCTGGCCTTGAGCACAGCTGCCAAAGCACGGTAGTAGAGCGCATGACCGTAGCGCGGCGATTTCTTGTCCACATTTTCCGCGTGCTCGATACAGGCGTCCAGCGATTCGATCAAGGAATTATCGTACATCCTGTTTTCGGGATTGCGGGCGATAAACCAGCCATAGCAGTTGGCCCGCAGGAGGTAGGCTGCGTAGTTGTCCGGCTGCTCGGAAATCAGCGTTCCCACACTCCCGAAACTTTCGACCGCCATTCCACTGCAATTGAGCCAGACCAGTTCACGGATTTGATTGTCGAGAAACGGCCCGGCTGCCAGCGAAACCGGCCCGGCCAGCATCAGCAGGACACCCGCCAAGGACAACCAGCCCGTGTTCCGGACCCGGTCACGCAGACGGCATCCTGTCATCCTGACCGGCAGTTTGCATCTGGGGAGCATCGTATCTCCGGCTGAATTCCAGTCCATGCTGACTTAACTGGTTAATCCTGCGGCCGTTAACCCAAGCCGGGGTAAACCGTGTCTGGCCGGGGTCTGTACCCGCGAGGTGCGAGAAAGTGTCGCCTGGAGCAAAGATAAACGCTAAAGCGAAAAAAACAACTCGTGCGCGGGCAGTTATCGTTTGTTTTGCGGCCGGGATCAGTTATCGGATACCGCTGAAGGGCTGCTAAGAGTGGAGTACACCTGCCGAGGGAGGAAGTTCCCGTCAGCCGGTCGGATGGGGTTTTATTCGGCTTCCGGACTTTCGGTTCTGATTACGACTTCGCGGGTGCAGCGGAAGCCCACGTCGCTGTAAAGCTGGTCTAACTCACCTGCTCCGCGGAATGCTCCGCGGGTATAGTCGCCGGTGGTTTTGAACGATCCCCCGCGTTGTATCTTGTAATAACCGCGCGGGAAATACAGCAGTTCATAATCATAGCTTTCATAGGGTTCGAGCCGGTCCTCGACCCACTCCCAGACATTGCCGGCCAGGTCCATCACTCCGTATTCGTTGGTGCCGTTGACGTAGCTGCCGACAGGCATGGTGGTCCCCTTGCCGCTCTCCTTTGCGTTAGCCCTGTGGGGATAAAACTGATCTCCCCAGGGCCACTGGAACCCGTTGGCGCCGCGCGCGGCTTTCTCCCATTCGCGTTCGGTAGGCAGGCGCTTGCCGATCCAACCCGCATAGGCCTTGGCATCAAGCCAGGAGACATAAACAACCGGGTGGTCGCCCTTACCCTCGGGATAGGTGCCGTTCTGCCACATCAGCGGCGGGCTGTGGTCCGTGCCGGCGACAAAGTCGCGGTACTGGCGGTTGGTTACCTCGTAGCGGTCGATCAGGAATGAATCGAGATAGACCCAATTCTTGGGCAGTTCCCTGTTCAGCATATTGTTGCTCGAGAAATCAACTTTAACCTCGCCGATTTCCCGTTCGCTGCTGCCGCGGCTGAATTCCCCGGCCGGAATCATCACCATGTCGGCCTTGCTGATATTCTCTCTGCGCTGCATCGCTATCGAATCGTCGGGGAAGATATCCAGCAGCTTGAGATAATAAACCAGCGCTCCAGTCCAGTCCCGCTGCCTGTACTTTTCCTCCGCCACCGTGATATAATAGCGCGCCTGCTCCAGCCGCTTGCGGGCCTGGAGGCTTTCCTGGTCGATCTGGCGCTGCTGCTCGGCTTCGAGCGCGGCTCTCTGCCGCCTGATCCGGCGCAGGTCGGCCAGGAGCCGCTGCATATCGCGGCACAGCTCGATTCCCTCGGTGGCGGCGAGGTCGTTATACATATGTCGGTCGAGAATCCACTGGTAATAACGAATCGCCTTATCGAACTGGCCGTTCTGGTAGTACTGATACCCGATCGAATAGTAATAATCCGGCGGACGGCCCGGTTCAATGTCCACCAGGACAACCTCGCTCTCCACGTCGATCAGATCGATAATGTCCCAGATCAGCGGGTAGATCCGCTCCTGGGAGGGATCGATTTTCCTGATCCTGGCGTAATAGATCAGCGCGTATGTGAAATAGCCGTTATAGCTTTCCTGTTCGGCCCATGCATCGTAGTTGCGACCCATCTGACGCTTGAGTTCCTGGGCCAGCCTGTTGCCGGGATCGCGCTGGAGGAGCTCGTTGCAGACATTCAGGCAGTTGGCGCTGTCGGGTTCGGTGTAATGCTTGGCGGCGAAATAGTTGCGCGCGGCTTCCTCCAGCTCGGCGACAACGTCCACCCGCTGCAGGGAACGCGGACTGACAGTACCATCGATATCGACAAACTGCCCCACTCTGACACTGTCGGTCAGCTGTTGGGTAATCCGTGCCAGACAGCTTTCGTCCTCCACGCCGATTACCTGGATCCGCGCCACGTTAACTGTCTGCTTTTCCTCGTCGAACTTGAACACCCGGCCGCGCAATCCCTGGCGCACACCGTGAAGGGAGCCGAGATTGATCGCGACCACCTCGCCCATGATACCCGTCACCTTGCCCAGGCGGCTGCCTGCCGGCAGGGGACTTGTCGGCCCGGCTATCAGAAGAGCGAGTAACAGCCAGGGCGCGTATTTAGTCATCCCGTTGAGTTTCATGGCGACGCCGTTATTCCTGGTTCAGCTCCAGGTATTCGTTCTCGTAGAACTTATCCCACAAAGTGATTTCGTATTCCTTGCGTTTAACCGGTTTGGTACTGTCGTCCTTGACCGCCTTCTTACCCAGTTCCACCATTTTTACCAGCATCCGGAACTTGGCCTGACGCTCGGTAATCTCCTTATCGGCCAGGGCGTGACGGTAGCGGTTGTGGGCCATGCGGAACCAGGCTTTTTCCTTTTCCGGAGGCATGCCCTCCTCAACCTCCACCTCTTCCACTGATTCATCTTCCTGATTAACCGGCTGCTCCTCAGGTTTCTTTTTCTCCGGCCCGGTTTTTTCCCCGGCCTCGGCAGGCTTGTCCTCGAGACCGAGGATCATTTCCAGACCTTCGCCCTCGTCGTCCTCGTCGATATGGTACTCCACGGGTCCGGCGGTCAGCAGCTCGATCACTTTTTCCAGCTGCGGGATGCCGATCCCTTCCCTGACCAGATCGACCAGCAGGTTGAAATCGACTTTTCTGCGGACCAGCGGCAGGCGGTGGTCGAGGATCAGTTCCTTGCAGCGCAGCTTGCGCTCCCGCTCCAGCCGGTTTTTATGCTGATGGCGGCGCAGCCAGATCCAGCCGGCGAACAACAGCAGGACCAAGGCGCCGAATGTCCACATTTCAGTCGTGTCCATTGTCATCGCCGACCTCCGCGCTCTGGTGGCCCGTGTTGCCGGCCGCCGTAACTCCATCGGGCCGCTTGCTCTCGATATAATTGTGCAGCAGTCCGGCCAGCCTGCTTCCGACCTCGGCGTTGAACGGCAGAGTAAGCCGGTATGTGCCCGCCGCGGACTTAATGACCAGTTGACCCAGCAGCATCGTACCGCTGCCGGAGACGGTATCGGTGGCGATATCCTCCACAACCGCATATTCGAGCCTGTCGGTCCGGTGGCGGCCCAGTTCGATCAGCAGTGCATCCGAGCCGACTCTTACGCCGCAGCGGGTTGTGTAGTCTTCGTTCTCGCCGCTGGATATGTACTGGACAACCGCGGCCCGCCCCAGCCATCGCGGCCTCGGCAGGGCGAGCATCTCCAGGTTGCCGTTATCACCCATCTCGCCTCCGGGCGGAATAAACTTTTCAAGCTTCAATTCCCGCAGACCATCAAGCAGTTCCTGCTCTGGTTTCGCCGATTCGTCCTCCTCGTCATCTGCCTCACCGGCTGCTCCCATACCACCTTCCTGCTCCTCGCCGTCGCCATTAAGTTTTTCGCCGCAGTTGGGGCATTCCGGTGTTTCCGGACTCAATTCCAGGCCGCAGAAACTGCACTTGACCGCTGCTGGATCGGGCTTCTTATTCTCTTCATGAACTTCAACTTCCTCGGCAGTTATCTTCATAGCCGATGGTATCTGCGGAGCCAAACTCAATTCAATAACCTCATCCTCCGCCGGTTCGTCCTCCCGATCTCCGGTTTCCTCGGCTGCCGGCTGTTCGGTGGCGGCCTCCTGAGGTGTCTCCTGTACCGGAGTTTGAGCGGGGCTCTCATCTTCTATTATATCGGCTGCCGGCGGCTCCATCGTAAATAATTGGCCGGATACATGCTCTGCCGGCGACTGTTCCTCCTCGGCCGCCCGTGATTCATCCTGAACCCTGTCCTCGCCGTCGAGAATAAATCTGAGCGCGCGCTGGAGGTTTGCTCCCGGATCATTATGGCCGCCCTCAGCGAATGATTCCGCTGTTTCCGTATCCGCCTCCGCGGCTGGGTCATGCTGTTCGGGGGCCGCTTTTTCCGCCGGCTCATCCACAACGGGAACATCAGCAGAATCACCGGGAGCTGAAACATCCTGCGCTTGAAAATCTTCCTGCACGGTGAACGGCTCTTCGGTGAAAGCGGCGGATTGCGGCATCTCCGCCTCTGTTTCTTCCACCTGCCCCGCTTCGCTTCCCTCCAGCATCGAATTCCCGCAGTGCGGGCAGAAAGTCGCTTCCGGCTGCACGGTTTCCCCGCAGGAGCGGCATGGGATTGAGTTTTTTTCCGGTTCTGATATTACCGGCCGCCGGTTTTCTTCCTTCGAGTTGAACGACGTCAGGAAATGGTAATAGTGATATGTCCCGTCCGTGCGGTTCATGTCGCTGGTGGCCTGGCTGACCGAGACGAAATCCACCTGATCGGAAAAGCGGCTGTGGGCGATCACCAGCGAAAGGTCCGCGACCGAGCAGATCACCCTGGGGCAGCCTTTCGAATAGTTATAGATCCCCACGAACCCGTCCTCACTGAACATCTCGCGTTCCTGAGGATTGCCCGCCATCCTCAGGCGATACCGGATCAGTTCCCTGGTGTCGTCCATGTCGAGGTTGCTCAGGAAAAAACGTACGGGCAGGCGCTGGTGGAACTCGGGCATCGCGCGGATGGCCTCATCCAGCGGCTTCTGACCCGAGAAGATAAACGTCAGCAGGAAAGCGTCCGAAACACAGAAGTTGAGCAGGATTCGCAGCTCCTGCAGCAGATCGGGACGGTGGCAGAGCATCTGCCCCTCGTCGAGCATCACCACGCATTTCTCGCCCTCCTGATGGCGTTTCAGCAGAAAAGCGCGCAGTTCATTGAGCACGATCAGCTTGTCTGTTGTGTTGGAGCCGACTCCCAACTGGCGGGCGATCTCGCTGACCATCTGGTTGACGGTCAGGGTGGGATGGTCGATAAACACTATCCGGCAGCGGCCATTGTAATAATCGCTCAACTCGCCGCGAAGCCGGGCCAACAGGCTGGTTTTGCCGTCTCCCGCGTTCTCGCTGACCAGTAATGCCCCACCCTTGTTGGAGACCACGGCGTACTTGAGACGAATCAGCCCCTCCTGGTGCTGACGGCTCATGTACAACATCTCGGGGTCCGGGGTCAGCGAAAACGGGGGCTTGTTCAAGCCCCAGTATTTAAGATATTCTGGCAGCATCGGTTCGCCGTCCGGCAGTCGTCCTTAAGGGACACTGAATCCTAATATTCTGGATTTCAGACAGTTAGTACAACAAATCCACCTATTTTATCCCAGATTGGCGGCTGCTGTCAAGCGGGCTGTTATCAATCGATTTGCGCATCCGTTCCACGAACTGGCGGTCGCATTCCCGTGAGCGGGTACGCTCTCCCAGCAGTGAAAACAGGTGGACGCAGGACAACAGGACTTCCGGGCTTGAAGACATATTGCACTCCTGAAGAGAGGTTCGGCATGAGATATCCGCAATCTTCATGCCAGTCAGAGCCGTCGCAACGCTTTTCCGCTTTTTACTGTTCATAGCTGGTGAATGCGTGTCGTTATCTCCTTGTCTCAGCCGCTCGCGGGATGTATAATTAAACGTCCGGTCGTATTGCCCAAACAAGTAAAACTATGAGGAATTAGATGAGCGACTCCCCTCTCTCTGTTGCCAGCAGCCAGGTGAAAAGCGCTGCGGATGAGAAGCAGGTATTGAATAACCTGCTGAAAATCCTGGTATCCAAGCGAGAGATAACCGAAAAGGATCTGGAAACTGTCCTAGAGATCACTATCCAGAAACTGGTGGAACTGGTCCAGGCCCAGGCGATTACGATTTACACGGTTGGCGACGACAACCTGATCCATTTTACGCATGCCTATTTCAGCGAGATGCTCTACAAGGGCGACAAAAAGCTGAAAAGCGCGTTCCAGAAAAAAGCCGACCACCTCCGCAAGCTCAAGCTGAAACGCGGTCAGGGTATCGTGGGCAAGGTGATCGAAACCTCCGAAACCTATATTTCGCTCGATACGCAGAACGACCCGAATTTCTTCAGCGGAGTTGACAAGGAAACTAATTTCCAGACCAAGAGCATGATCACCGTGCCGCTGATAACCGACGAGGTGATCGGCGCGGTGCAGATAATCAACAAGAACCCGCCCGATGGTCCCGAGATGTTCAACGAAAAGGACCGCCAGATTCTCGAGGAAGTCGCCGACTATTCGGCGAAAATCATCCAGAAAGTCCACAAGCCCGAAATCAAGATGACCGACACGGAGCTGGCCTACTACCTCAGCCGGCTCACCGATCACGAGTATTTCAAGATCGAGGACGATTTTGTGCCCGACGATAAGCTGATGAACCTCGTGGGCGAAAAGAACCTGAAAAAGTTCCTGATCCTCCCGATCAAGAAGATCGGTACGCAGTCGGTGGAGATCGCGATCAGCAACCCGGTGGATTTCGAGCGGATCGACAATTTCCGCTGGGCCACCAAGCTCGAAGTTGCTAAAATCGTGGTCAGCGCCGAGGCGCGGATCAAGAAGGTGATCGACGGGCTGTTCAAGAGCGAAGGCTCGGATATCGACGAGGTGGCCGCGCTGGTGGGCAGCGAGTACGGCACCGACGACGTGGAATCGGTTCAGCTCGACGAGGATGTCGATGAGGAAAGCACGCCGATCGTCCAGCTCGCCAACCGGATTATCGAGGACGCCTACACCCGCGGCGCCAGCGATATCCACGTGGAGCCGTTCGAGAAAGAGGTGCTGGTGCGCTACCGGGAGGACGGTATCTGCCGGGTGGCACTCAAACTGCCGCCCAACTCGCTCAGGGCGCTGATCAGCAGGCTCAAGATCATGTCCGGGCTGAATATCGCCGAGCGCCGGCTGCCCCAGGACGGCCGGATCAAGTTCAAGGAATTCACCCGCACCGGCATCGATATCGACCTTCGCGTGGCAGTGGGTCCGATGGTGTTCGGGGAAAAAGTGGTGATGCGCATCCTGGACAAGACCAGCACTTCGGTATCGCTGGACAAGATGGGATTCTCCGATTACAACCTCAAAATTTACGAAAAGATGATCAAGAGCCCATACGGCATGATCCTGCACGTGGGCCCCACCGGAAGCGGTAAAACCACCACTCTCTACGCCGCGCTGAACATGATCAACGATCCGGCGATCAATATCCAGACAGCCGAGGACCCGGTGGAGTACCAGCTGTTCGGGATCAACCAGATGCAGATGCGGCGGGAGATCGGCCTTACTTTCTCCGTGGCCCTGCGCTGTTACCTGCGGCAGGACCCCGACGTAATCCTCGTCGGTGAGATCCGCGACCTCGAAACCGCGGAAATCGCTATCGAGGCCTCGCTGACCGGCCACCTGCTGTTCAGCACCCTGCACACCAACGATGCGCCCGGCACGGTGACCCGTTTCCTCGATATGGGTATCCAGCCGTTCCTGGTTTCGAGTTCGCTGCTGGTGGTCTGCGCCCAGCGGCTGCTGCGCAGGCTGTGCCCCAAATGCAAGCAGGAGTACTCTCCCAATGACGAGGAGCTGCAGATGCTCGACGAGTACGCCGACGGGGCCACGCTGTTCAAGGCCAAGGGCTGCGACGCCTGTAACGGCAGCGGCTACAAGGGCAGGATCGGCACGCACGAGATCCTGATCATGAACGATGCGATCAAGGAACTGGTGCTCAAGAGCGTTTCCAGCGATGAAATCCGTGAAGCCGCGCTGGCAAACGGGATGATCCCGACCTTCAAGGACAGCCTGGGTAAAGCAGCACAGGGGATCACATCCACAGAGGAAGTCATGCGGGTGGTGCGGGCCTGAACAGGCCCGGAATCCGGTGAGAACAGCAAAGACCGCGTACGCTTATTGCCTGGACCTTTCGTCCAGCAGTTGCAGTACGCGGTTTTCGATTTGCGATGCGACTTCTTCTTTGGGCCGGGCCGAATCGATCACGACAATCCGCTCAGGCTCGATAGACGCTAACCTGAGAAAAGAGTTTCTGACTTCTTCGTGAAATTTATCTCCCTCCCGTTCGATCCGGTCAATATTTATGCGCTGATTGTCACTCGGCAGATGCAGCGACAGAGTTACCTGCTCCTCGAGGATCGCCCTTTCCTTGTTGCTTTTCGGCTCCATCCGTTTAAAGCCCAAGTCCGGGGTCAAATCGAGCAGAAAAGTGATATCTGGACGGGTACCGCTTATGGCAAATTCATTGAGCGCTTTGACTGTCTCGAATTCGATCCCTCTTGCCCCACCCTGGTATGCGTATGTGGAGTGGTAGAACCTGTCCGAAATAACAATTTTTCCCGCCGCCAGATTCGGAATAATTATTTCCTGCACCAGCTGCGCCCTGGCCGCAAGGAACAGCAACAGTTCAGTTTCCTGCGAAAGCTCTTTGTGCTCTTTCTCCAGAACGATACTTCTGATCCGCCCGCCGATTTTCGTACCGCCAGGGTCGTGAGTCTCGACTACATCGTATCCTTTTGCTTTTAGCTTTTTTCCCAAAATACCGATCTGCGTACTCTTGCCTACTCCCTCGCCACCCTCGACAGTGATGAAAATGCCTCTTTTCATAACTCCTCGATCATACTCAAAGAAAAACTAATTGTCGTCTTCCAGCGGGATGCCGTGGCCGGCCTTGTACACGTGGACTATCCGCTGGATCATGGTCAGGTTGGATACGATGGCGAGAAACCAGATCACGATATAGAGCATCAGGTGTCCCAGGATCGCCCCGAAGCCGAGATAAACTACCCGCTCGGGGCGCTGGAACAGGCCCACGCTGCAGGTGATCCCCAAGGCCTCGGCTTTCGAGCGGCAATAGCTGACCATCAGCGAACCGATAATCGCGGCGAAGATCACCCAGACCATCTCTATCCGGGCGCTGTCCAGATACAGGTACAGCAAGCCCATGTACACTATCATATCCGACAGGCGGTCCATGGTGGAGTCGAAAAACGAGCCGAACTTGCTGCTCGAACCAGTGGCGCGGGCCACCTTGCCGTCAATGATATCGAAAGTGCCGCTGAAAAGCAGGATAGCCCCGGCCCACTGCACCTCATCGATTGCAAACGCCAGCGCTGCTCCCACGGTAAAGAAGAACCCGATCGTGGTCACCAGGTTAGGCGATACGCGGTGGCGGATACAGAAACGAATCAGCGGGCTGATCAGGTCGATGTACCAGTGTATAATCAGCTTAGGAGTGAATCTCATCGTCCGGTTCAGCCTTCGAGCAGGGCGTCCAGTTTACCTTGCAAGGCGGACTCGCTGACAGCGCCAATCGAGACGTCGGCCGGCTGACCATCCTTGAAGAAAATAACCGTGGGAATGCTTCTGATTTCGAACTTCTGCGCCGTCTTGGGGTTTTCGTCCACATCGACCTTGTAAACGGCTACTTTAACGTCATTTGCGGCGGCGAACGAATCGAGCGCCGGAGCCATGTGCAGACACGGACCGCACCACGGAGCCCAGAAATCGACAACCGTAATCCCGGAGGAATCAGTCACCTTTTCATCAAAAGAGTCATCACCGACCGGCTGAGGTTTGTTCTCGGCCATAACCCACCACCTTTCTGCGGAAATATATACCTGTCACCAAACCCGGCAAATTGAGCTTGATTATGGATATCCGTGCAAAAACTCGTCCGGAACAGGTTCATATTATAATAAACAGTCCGGTCAAAAGCAATCCTAACCACACCCGATTAAGCACTTGCGCCGCTGCGAGCATTGACAAAGATATTCTGTCCCTGTTATGATATAACTACGGGCGGAAAGACATTCAAGGAGTCATAAATTCTATCCGCGGGCGGGAACAGGAGGGAGCGGGAGCCTTTCGTTATATAAATTTTACTATAACTACACCACAAGTGAAATAATATGCTGGTACGACTGGAGCAGATCTCGCCCCGGCTCGGGGATTTGGACTATAACTTTGAACAATGCCGGAAGCTGGCGGCAGACGCCGCCGGGGACGGGGCCGACCTGATCGTGTTCCCGGAGCTGGCCCTCAACGGCTACCTGCTCAAGGACATGGTTTCGCTCACCGGCTTGGAGCGGGATGACCCGAAAATCAAGGAACTGATCCGCTTGAGCGGCAAAATATCGATCCTGATCGGACTTGTGGAGCACGGCAGCGACCATTTTTACTACAACAGTGCCTTCTACCTGGAAAACGGCGAACTGGCCGGCTGCCACCGCAAGGGCCACCTGCCCACCTACGGTATGTTCGACGAGGGCCGGTATTTCAGCCCCGGCAACCGGACCCGGGCGATAAGTACGAAATTCTGCCGGTTGGGAGTCTTGATCTGCGAGGACGCCTGGCACCCGGTTAACCCGTATATCCTCAGCCAGGACGGCGCGCAGCTGCTGGTTGTGATTTCCAACAGCCCGGTGCGGGGGATGAGCGAGACCGGAATGTTCCGCAGTGTCGAAAACTGGCAGTGCATTAACCGCTCCTATGCCCTGCTCTACTCGGATTTCCTGGTCTATGTCAACCGCGCCGGCTGCGAGGACGGGATAAGCTTCAGCGGCAGTTCCCACGCACTGGACCCGCACGGCGATCTGATAGCCGAGCTGCCGTTCCTGGAACAAGCCGGAGCAACTGTAGAAATCGATCTCGATGAACTCTCGCGGGCCAGGATCGGATCGCCGATCCTGCGCGACGAGAAATTTCTGGCGAGCCTGAATGAACTTGACCGGATCAAAAAAGAATCCTTTGGCGGTTAACTGCCCGGAAGTCGTGAAAGTACTGAGCGGTTTTATCCGTATTGAAGTACAAAAAACAGGCTTCGAGAAAGTTGTCCTGGGGCTTTCCGGCGGTATCGATTCCAGTCTGTCCGCCGCGCTGGCGGTTGATGCGCTGGGTGCCGATAACGTGTACGGTGTGATGATGCCCTACAAAAACTCCAACCCGGACAGCCTGGGCGACGCCACCGTGCTGGCCGAAAAGCTGGGGATCGAAAGCAGGACGATGGAGATCACCCAGATGGTCGAGCCGTATTTCAAGACGGCGGCCGGGATCGACAACATGCGCCGGGGCAACGTGATGGCCCGCCAGAGGATGATCGTGCTCTACGACCTCTCGGCGGAAATCAGTGCGCTGGTACTGGGCACCAGCAACAAAACCGAGTACCTGCTGGGCTACAGCACCCTGTGGGGAGACAGCGCGTGTGCTCTCAATCCCCTCGGCGATCTCTACAAGACCCAGGTCTGGAAGCTGGCCCGGTTTCTTGAACTGCCGGAGCGGATTATCAGCAAGAAACCCAGCGCAGATCTGTGGACCGGCCAGACGGATGAAGAGGAGCTCGGATTCACGTACAAGGAAGCCGACGAGGTGCTGGCCCTGCTGGTAGACTGCAGGATGAAAACCGAACAGGCCGCCGCGCGCGGCCACGATGAGCAATTTGTCGACCGGATCATGCGGATGGTGCGCCAGACACAATACAAGCGCCATCTGCCGCTGATCGCCAAACTGAGCAACAGGACAATCAACAGGGATTTCCGATTTCCCAGAGACTGGGGTCTCTGAATCCCGCCTTACACCAGGGGGGGAGGTTTAAATGCCTATGACATTACAGGTCATAATCGCGGTGGCGCTTTCGATAATCGCGATTTACTTTCTTGTGCTCACGGCCCTTACTATCGTCGCGTACCTCAAAATCAGAGCGCTGCAGCGTTACGTCAATTCCGTGGTGCGAGACAGGCTGGACCAGAGCCTCGAGCACCTGAAAAACATCAGCGAGCGGGTGGAGGAAGTCGCCGACAGTACCGCCGGAAAGGTCGAAGACCTGACCGGTATTCTGCCGGAGCTGCGCGATAAGCTGGAGGAACTGATCGATCTGCTCGATCTCGTTCAGGAAAAACTGAGAAGCCCCCTGCTGAATATCGTTTCCGCGGTTAAAATCTTCTCCGACAAGGTACATCGCTGGATGTAAAACAATTTTGCCTGCCCTTAACTTATTAAGGAGGATCAGGATGACGAACAGTGATTACGGACCATTCTCGGTAATCAAAGCCTTTGTCATGGGAGCGGTGGCGGGAGCCGGAGTTGCGCTGCTGTTCGCTCCGTTCTCAGGCGAGGAGACGCGTAAGAAGATTACGGACAAGAGCGACGAGACTTTGAAGTCGGTCAAGGACAGCAGCGACCTGATGTTGAAGAAAAGCCACGAGATGCTGGACGAGGGCAAGAAAGCGGTGGACTCACTCAAGGGCGAGCTGGGTAAAGTGGTTGATGAGGGCAAGAAGTCGCTGGAGACTATCCGCGAGGAGATCAACAAGTTCGTCGAGGAGAGCAAGGACTCGATGAAAAAGACGGTCAAGGAAGAGATGGCGGCGCTGGAAGAGGAACTGGCCGGCAAGAAAAAGACCGGCACCCGTTCTCGCCGCACGAGCAGCAGAAGTGCCAAAAAAAGCTGACCGGGATTTTAACGCTGAATAAAAAAGCCGCCGGAACCTGTTGGTTCCGGCGGCTTTTTTATTTTTTACAGTACCGCTCAGCGCTTACTTCAGCATGATCATCTTACGGGTAACATTGTACTCGGAAGAGATGAAGCGATAGAAGTAAACGCCGCTGCTGACCTGGCGGCCGTAGTTGTCGGTGCCATCCCAGAAGACGGAATAGGTACCGGCGCCCTTCATACCCTTATCCAGAGTCCTTATCAGCCTGCCGCGGATGTCGTAGACGTTCAGCCTGAACTGGACGCTGCCGGCATCGTCGGGGATCTGATAATTGATCGTGGTCGAAGGGTTGAACGGGTTCGGGTGGTTCTGCAGCAAGCTGAAATCCTTGGGCAGAGACGCACCGGGACCAACGCCCTCGCCATCGTTGGGCACACGGAAATCCAGGCTGGCGGTCGCACCTATGGACTCGACACCGAGCATGCTGCCATCAGCGGCGGTAAGCTGGACACCGCCGAGTCCCAGTGCCAGGTCGACCGTAGGTCCACCAGGCGCCGGTACCGTAAAGGCGCTGCTATCGATGTCGAAAACCACGTGGAACAACTGACCGTTACCGGCGGCGATAGAACCACCCGCGACCGGCGAATAAGCGATCACGTGAACGTAGCTGCCGCTGTCGTTGGCAGTCACAACCCAGCCGTCGGCGCGGTCGACGTGCAGCACGATATCGGAAGACAGCGAAAGGATGTCTTCCTGACCGGCGGGCTCCGTAATATAGAATTCGACCGCCGATACTGCCGAGGCGTTCTTCAACACGACAGGCACGTGCAACTGGCCGTCGATGATGATTGCCGTACCCTCGCCCACCATGTCAGCCAGGGAAAGAGTATCGCCGAACGAGAACGAGAGTTCGGTGGCCCCAACCGGCGGAGCGATCTGGCTGCCCACGGAAGTGCCCGCCATATCCTTCAGGTCCACCGTGCTCAGTGCGACCGAGGCCGTAACTCCGGCCCCCACGCTGGCCACGTCGAACAGCAGCGTGCACAGGCCGCCCAAACCACCGGGACCGATGCTGGCGCCGCTGAAGTTGATTGTGGCCTGCTTGTCGGAGACAGCAACAGCGGCCAGAGCCGTGCTGATATCCGCAATCACGGGAGCAGCGAAAGTGGCCCCGACGGCCCTGGCGCCGGCCGTAACCGATCGCAGGGTCAGGACCGAACTGGGATAGGTAACGACAAAGCTACCGCTACCAACCGAGTCCTTGTTGGCAACCTGAACGGCCACGGAAACACCGCCGCCGCTGGCCGCGCCCTGAGTGGCAACCATCTGCAGATAGTTGTTGTCAGGGATTTCGGCAACAATGATCGAATTGGTGCTGAAGTACGGCAGACCTTCGAATGCTGGTCCGTCCACCGGAAAAGGCTGAATACTTAGGCCATCCTCTTCCAACGTCAATTCGTACGTGCCCTCGGGGAAATCTGCCGGGACATTAATGTACAGCTTGGCGAATGGTCCGACTGCCGCAGGATCGATACCGCCGAACTCCGGAGGCAGGGTCCTCAAGTAGAGATCGATATTGGCGTTCAGAATGATAACACCCATCGTTCCGACACCGGTGGTTTCATCCAGGCTAATCTGCACCAATGGGCTGGTAGCTACATCCGCCAATATCTTGCCGTACCCCTCAGTCCACTCGTAAGCCCAGGTCCCTGGGTCCGTCGGCATGGTGCCTTCGGCCAGATCAACCCCCACGTCGGTGGTTACCATGCCTGCTGGCAAGCCAGAAGCAACCAGAATGAAGCCGCCGGAGCTTTCGGAGTGGAACCTGGCGTCCACGGTGACAGTCAGCACCTCTCCTGGCTCGACCGAGGAGAAATTGACCGTGATGGAATCGGGCAACTGCTGTGCCGCCAGGTAGGCAATGTTGAACAAGACAAGTACTATTCCGAGGAATAGTATCTTAATAATTTTCATATCACTTTCCCCCTGATGAGCTTATTAAAGAAGCGAAGCCCGCTCGGGGACCCGCGCCGTATACGGCGCGGGTCCCGTCGCCGTGGCTCGTCTACTTCACAATTACCATCTTTCTCATCGCCGAAAACTCACCGGCACTCATTCTGTAGAAGTACACACCCGAAGAAACGCGCTGTCCGCTGGAGGTGGTGCCGTTCCAGTTAACAGTGTAATCTCCGGACTCCTTGAACTCATCCACCAGGGTAATAACTTTCTGTCCACGGACGTTGTACACAACGATCTGAACCTGCGCCGCCTCGCCCTCGGAGACCTGATACTTGATCGTGGTCGAGGGGTTGAACGGGTTCGGGCTGTTCTGGGACAGAGAATGGGCCTTAGGCAAGGCTATCCGGCTTACCTTGGCAGCCTCGATATGCACGTTTCCGTCACGGTCGGCCATTTCAACCAGTTCCAGGTTCAGGCCGGCGGACTCATAGTCCGTGTCACGGAAAGCGACACTGAACAGGTTGCCGACCTCGGCCGGAATGAACCCGCTCAGGTTGATGATGTCGACATACAGCCGTCCATCGGCGACAACCTTCTTGATCATCATCTTGCCGACCATCGAAGGCGCCAGGCTCACATCCTCCAGCTGATACATGCTGTCAAAGCTGAAGGTGAAGCGTGCCGCCACAATCTCGAAGTCGGTCTTGAGATCGATCAACGCCGCGCCGTCGGAGATCCGGTAGCTGGTAGCCACCGCATCCTGCACCGCCGCCAGCATGCTCGAAGGCAGAGGCTGGGCGAGCAGCTCGGCGATCAGCTCTGCCAGGATTTCGAACGGTACCATCTCTTCCATATTGATATAGTACCAGATGTCGCCGATATTCGTCTCGCCGTCACCGTTCAGGTCGTTGTCCGCCAGCACGACAACGGCAATGGAGCCACTGGCGGTCAACACCGTAACATCATTGCCTTCCGTGTCGGAGAGCGAAACATCGCTCAGCGTCAGGGCTAAAGAAGCGCCCGCGGCCGCGGAGCTATCGACCGTGAAGTTGAGCACGGCGAGTGCCTTGACTGTACTGCTTGCCAAGACCGGGTTGGTGAGGCTGGAGTCGAGCATGTCGATTATCAACTCGCCCGCGGCGTTAGCCGCAGCGATATCGACCGCAACCACGGGTGCCAGACCTGCGACATTCGCGCCCGGCGTGATATCGGTCAGCACCAGCATGGTGTTGTCGAACGACACCTTGAAGCTGACGCCGGCGATATCGTCCTCCGTGTTGGTCAGCGCGACCACGGGCATTGCCACACCGCCGGGACGCGCCGTCCGGTTACGGACCCTGACCTCGGTAAGCGAAACAACGCCGCCGGGAGACACCGGGCCGACAGTTACCACGTCACCCATGTTACCGGCAAGATCGGCAACCATGAAGTCGTAGTAATAGGCGACTCCCTGGGTGACATTGACGTCCTCGTAGGAGTCAGTAGCGCCGGGAACCGGAGTATCCTTTGTGACAACCGTCACGGTATCCGTCCCGTCCCGACGCACGATCTTGACATAGTCCAGGTCCGAGGCGGTCGGGTTGCGCCAGCTGAGCGTGATCGAGTTGGGGTTTTCATCCGCCACGACATTGCTGACCGCGCCGGGCGGAATGATATCCGAAACCACCGCGACAAAGCCGGCGATGCCGGTAGGACTGTACTCGACCGGATCCCAGTTCTCGTCCCTGCCGGCCAGCAGGCCGGAAGGAGTCAACCACGTGGTATCGCCGGTGGACAGCGTGGAATCAAGATCGAAGCCGATTGTCAGCAGCTCCCTGTTGGCGCTTCCGCCGGCAATCATGTTATTGATGTCCGATATATCGAACAGACCGATCTTGATGCTGTCGCCGGCAACGGTAATATCGGGAGTCGGAGCGGTTCCGGTCCAGATATCCTCGTTGACCGCAACAGAGCCGACCACGTACGTAACCTGCGTGGTATCGTATTTGACCACGATCTCGGTTGAGAAAATGTCTTCCTGGCTCGTCAGCAGAATGCTGACAGGGACACTTTTCGCTCCGGGAGCGGCGGCGCGGCTCTTAACTTCAAGCTCATAGGGAGACAGCACGCGGAACGCACCCTTGGTGATCGACGTGATAGTGATCTGCGTCAGATCGTAGTTCTCATCACGAACGGCAAGGATGCCGGAGGCGTTGATGCTGTCGTATCCCGCCGCCGCACTGACCTTGACGCCCAGAACAGCGCTGAACAGAAGACGTTCAGTGTTGCTTCCGGGAATGCTGTCGGTAGGGATTACAGGCAAGGCGACAACCTTCAGGCTGCTGTCGGTGACGGTGACAGAAACAGTGGCGCCGCCGGCATAAACAGCACTGCTGAAGGTCACGTCCCCAGTCGAGGCCGTGAAGTTGTCCTTGTCAAAGAACAACTGGGCCTCGACCGCGGCGACAGTCTCCGCGGAACGCAGGTAGACATTGACGGTATCCGAGCCGCCCTGCGGAGCGACGGCATCGCCAACCCGCAGGCTGTACTTGCTCTGGATGTTGATATTACCGGCAACCAGATTAGGAGCATTGTCCACGAAATCATAATCCGGCGGACCGGTAGTTGTAACTACTGTCGTACTTGTGCTAAGAGTCAGCGGATTGGACGCTGTCTCCGACGCGCTGTCCGCCGTTACAAAATAAACCTTGGCGATCGCGCGTGAAGTGTTGGAGATCGGTATAGTGGCGATTGAACCCGTTAAGATCGCCACTTTAACCGAATCGCCGTAATCGGTCACCTCGGGGGGCGACGCTTCTCCGCCCACATACAGGTCGCTGATCTCGACCGAGTCGCCGTAAACAACCTGGGAACTGTCGTAAGCGATCGTAAACTCGATGCTGACGAGTTCCCGGCCGTTCGACAGGTTGACGCCAACCGGCGTCAACACGCCAGGTCCGGCATCGACCGAATCAACCGACATGTTAAACAGGCTCTGGACGACGAACGTACCGGATGTAAGTGAGGTAACGACAACCGTAACCGGATCGTAATTCTCGTCGACACCAAAGAAGGTACCACTCGGAGTAATCGTGTAACTCCCGACCGCAACCGAAGAGTCGACCTCGAAGATAACCGAGAACAGCTTCAGGGCCGAACTGCTTTGCGGCACTACCTGAGTGGGATCACCACTCAGAGAGAGAAGCGCCACTTTTATGGTTCCGGCGGCAGTATCCACAGCTACTACAGTACCCCAACTAGGATCCCATGCAGCCTGATTCACGATGACACTGGCCTCGGTCGTGGAGAGCTTCGTCTTGTCGTAACTGAGCGTAATTTCGGCGCCTGGGTAGCTGTCGTCGGTCGTGACCAGCACGTCCACCGTATCGCTGCCCCCCGGAAACGCCTGTGCATCAGCTACGGCAATCGCATCCACTGCAAGAGCATTGCCACCAGTGAAAATAAGCAGTGCGGCAAGCAATCCCACAAGGCTTGATAGCCTCTTAAGTTTCATATCCTAACCTCCCCGTCTTGTGACGAGCAGATACAACTTCAGAATCAATCATCTGCTTTATCCCATTTTCTGATTCCCATAAGGTCATTGACGTGACAATACGGACAATAGTGATATTTCTTTGCTTAAGAAAGAGTGCCGGATTCGAAGAATCCGGCACTCTCCAAGCCGTCTTCCTCAATTACTTGAGGATCACCATCTTGCGAGTCTGACTGAACTCGCCGGCCTTGATCCGGTAGAAGTAGACACCGGAGGAAACCTTGCGTCCGTAGTTGTCCGAACCGTCCCACTGGATCTGGTAAGAGCCTTCGCTCTTGGACTCATTCACCAGTGTCCGCACGAGCTGACCGCGTATGTTGTAGACTTTCAGCTGTACCTGGACGTTATCACCCTCAGGAATATCGTAGGCGATTGTCGTCGACGGGTTGAACGGGTTAGGAAAGTTCGACAGGGCAAAATCCTTCGGCAGCAAGGCCTTCGGCGACAGAACCTCGCGGCTCAGCTCGACCGCTACGCCTTCCTCGAAGCCGGCGTTCAGCAGAGAAATCTCGCCGACACCGTCGAACTTATCACCCGTGGCGCTGATTGCGATGTTCAGGATCGCGCCGTTACCCTTAACAATCCGGCCGCCCTCGATATTAACCAGGACGATCGTGTAGATACCTTCCTTGGTGTTGTTGCCGGTGACAACCGAGACGCCCTTGAGGCGCTCAGTGGCCGTGGCCTCACCCATAATGAACTTCTCGGTGTCGTACTTGATCCGGAAAACAGCCATGTTCAGGTTGTCGCTGGTTTCCAGATTCAGCGCCAGATTGGCGGTAGACTTGCCGGTGGCCTCGTAGCTTAGCTCAGCCTTGGCGGAGGCGTCCTCAGGAACGCTTACACCAGCCAGCAGAGTACCGGTGCCTCTCCAGATCGCCAGTTCGGCGACCAGGTCGGCGGTTAGGAACGCGCCATCCTGGTCCAGATCGAGACCGAAGTAATCGACCAGCTTCGGGACGATCTCATCGATAGCGATCAGGTAGACCAGACGCATAACGTCGGCAACGTTCACCGCGTCATCGGTCATGTTCCTCTTACCGCGGGTCGGTGCCACCACGTACATCATGGTGTCGCTGTAGGTCACGCTGTCAACAGCGTCCACAGCGACGATCTGGTATTTGATCACGACAGCCGTATCCACAGCCACCGTATCGGGCAGCGCCAGGCTCACCTGAGACGAATCCAGGCTGGCAACCGCAACACCGACGACCGAGTCGAATGCGACAGCATCCGACATCTCGAAGGTATTATCGGCGCCCAGAGTCAACTCGCTGCGCCAGACGTTGAGGTAAACAGCGGTAACCAGATCCGCATCCAGGACGTTGGCCGTGATCGTACCGGCCGTTGTCAGGTTAGGCACCAGCGAATCGGTTGGGCTGACGATGTTGATAACACCAGCTGCACCGGTGAACTGAGTCCTGGCGTTGAAGTAGACCGCGCTGACACCGGTCGCCCAGACAGCGATAGCAACCGAGTCGCCCGCGCCGCCGGCGCGCCAGGTGGCCAACGCTTTACCAGCCGCATCGGTGGTGGCATCAACCGAGTCGGCATCGGCCGCAAGGTCGACACTATTGGTATCGGCAAATGCACCCGTGGTGTCGCCATAGGCAAGACCGAAGCTTACCGTACCAGCGACAACCGGGTTACCATTGGCATCTGCAAGCGTGGCCGTCAGTGTCGGCAGGTTTGCGCCACGGTTACCCGTCACCAGACTGTCAGGATCGAGAGTAATCGCAGCCGCGGCACCAGCATTGACGTAAACGGTAACCGAGCTGCCGGTAGCCGCTCCAGTGGTATCGCTGAGCGTGATGGTATAATCAACACCACCATTGGTGGAGCCCGCAAGGATACCAATGCTGTCAGCGTAGTTCCCGCCGTCTTTCAAAATCAAGCCGGCCGCCAGAGAATCGTACATGCCTTCACCGCTACCGACAGTACCAAGCACATCGTCATACTTCTGGAAGACCACCAGGTCTGCGCCGGTCAAGGTGGAATCCACGCTCGTAAAGATCAGCTTATTGGCACTGATGTTGTCACCCGCGGAGCCACCAAGCAGGTTGCCGTACTGATCGGCAACCACGATCTGGAACCAGGCCGTGTCGCCGACAGTCAGGGTATCAACAGCATCACCCATGTCAATGTCGCTGAGCCACTTGACACCGGCGCGCACAGTATCCTGGTCGCCGGAGGGCGGGATAAGCGCGTACTGAGCCAGAGTGTCGTCATTGATCGTCAGGCTGGTCGTGTTGAATACAGGCGTAGCCGAGCTGGCCAGCATGACCTTATAAAAGTTCGCCGAATCGGCGATTGTCGGATTAACAATACCCCAGACCTTAATGTAGATGGTCTGTGCGGTTGACGTGGCGTTGAAGGTGATCGGCACGGAGAAAGCAACCGAGTCGCCATCGCCCTGATAAACTCCACCAGCCGAATAGTAAGTATTATCATCAGCCGATATGGATACGCTGGTTGTCGTTAAGCCAGCGGCATCGCCGAAGTTCACCAGCTTAAGGATGATCAGGCTGTCCGCACTGTTCTGATCCAGCACGTTGGCCGTGCCGTCAATGGAAACCGGCAGGACTACGGTAAGTTTCATCGTATCCGTGCGGCCCGCATTCCCCCCACCGAGCATCGTGATCGTCGGCGTGTTCAGCGAATCAACCAGCGTCTGGTCCGCCAGCGAGATCAGGCCCAGATCCTTCATGCGCTTGCCAGGGTCGTAACCCGAACCCATCGCCGCAGGATCCCATTCAATGCTCAGGCGGCGGTTGTTGCCCGTGTAGAGCAGGCTCAACCCAAGGGCGTCATCACCTGTACCACCCAGGTTGATCGTCGCGCTGTCGCCGGATGCTGCCGCTTGGGCAAAACCCGCGATATACGACGAATCCGCCGCATTGGCCGTTACGCCTGCCTGGAGGCCGATATTATCGAACCGGATCGAATCCCGGACCGCAACGACCGCATCGTCGTAACCCTGCGGGTCACGGCCGTCGATCAGGAAGTTGATCGCCATTTCAAGGCCATGCCCCTCGCCTGTTGCGACGGAACCGGTATTCGGTATGTCGATAGCATCCAAGAAAACGTTGGTCGCTGTGACCAGGCTAAAGTTGGCTACCTGGTTATAGGAGGTATCCAACGCGACGATCGGCAGGGTCGTGTCGATCGGCAGACCCTTGATCGGGGTCACTCCAGCCAGGCTGGCTACAAACGCATCGGTGTCGAACGCCACCGGCGAGCCGGGCTCGACCTTGATCTTGACCGTGTCATTTACTGCCGGGGAGTTCGTCGCATAGAATACTACCGCGATTGAGTCGCCCTTACCGACACTGTTTGTGTCGGCCGGATGGCTGGCCATTCCAAAATAAATCGGTAAATTGGTATTTCCAGCACTTATCGTTACGGCAGAAGCGGCGAGAGTCGGCTCAAAACTACTGCCGTCAAACACATCAGTGCCCATGTTCGTATTGTCGAAAGTTGCGGCAGGCGTGGTGTATACGCTGTTGGCCGTCTTGCCGCTGGCCAGATAACCGGTCTTGGTAGCGTCGATAACGAGTTCGCCCGCGTCATTGTCCCAAGCCTCGTATATAAACTTGACGGCTACAGGATCGGTGTCCGTACCAACCACGGGCGTACCGCTGAAACTCTCACCGAAAATGTTTTTCAGCGTGATTGTGAAGGTAGCATCCAGCCGGCCACCCACGTATGTCGGGCCGCCAATGGTTACGCCGGAGATAACGAGCGAACCGAGCTGCTCGCCGGCAGCGGCGGGCAGACGGGCGCGGGTGATCGAGCTCGTGTTGTCAGCAGGGGTGTTTATCACCGTGTTCTCGGCCACATTACCGTAAAGAGTGACGGTAAAGGTTGTGGAGTCCGTGGTAGCATCACCATCGAACGCCAGACCCGCACCACCGGTAGCAACCGCTCCGGGGACGCGCATACCAAGCAGCAAATACGTACTGGTGCCATCCCGGAAAACTAGATCACTTATATTCGGTGCAGCATTAATCAGACCGGCATTGAAACGAATTACAATCTTGGTGCTGTCCTCTTCAGTCAGACCTGCGTGGGTGATGATGTTCGATGTCCACGCTGTTATACCTCCAACACCGTCTATAGCATTGTCCACACTGTCCACCGACCAATATCCGGCAGCGGCAGGGACACTGATGACGAGGCTGTCATCACCAGTAGCATAATAATCCGGTACATTGTTGCCGAAACGGTCAACGATTATGATCGAGTCCCCACTCGGGAACGGAACGTCCGCATCGTCGATATAACCTCCGATGGAGGTATTAAATTTGACTCCATCAGCCAGATCGTTAATCGCCATCAGGTCCGTATCGTCGAAAGTGGTTCCCACCTGGGAGGAAATATTCAGGGAGAAGATCATCGCGGTCCCGGCGAGTTCGGAGTTTACATCGGACTGCAATCCACCGATGTAGACATCCTTGTAAAACTCGAGCAGAAGCAGCTTGTCATCATTAAACAAGATGGTGCTGGTGATGGTAGCCGATGGCCTCGTGGAGCCGCTGTAACTGGCCGTGTCATTCAGCACCAGCGCAATATCAGCGGGGTCTATCAGGATACTCTGGGGGGTCCCTGACCTTGTAAACCCGCTGTAAAGCCTCATAATAACACTATCTTTAGCACCAGCCATCAGCACGGTACCCACAGGAAACGTAACCGTGTAGTTGACCGAGCTCAGAGACTGGGCGTCAATGGCCCACTCGGCCTGGACATCCATTTGACGGCCGACGGTATCGGTCGTTCCCGAGGTGTTGTGCCATGCGTTTGCCAGATCGCCATCGCTCTGATACGTCCTGATATAAAAATCTACAGCATCAGCACTGGTTACCTGAGCGAAAGCGCTAGTGCTCAACCCAAGCAGCAGAAACACAGCCGCTGCCATGGTGAGAAGGCGTGACTTCATAAGAGATGCCCTCCAACAAAAAAGTGAGAAATTGTATTGCCGTAAGGCAAAACCAGTCGGGTTTGCTCCATATACGATCCTCCTTCGTGCGTTTTGTTAATAGGTTTCACAAGTGCCTCAAATCGTGATAACTTCTGTTTCCAAATCCGTTTTTCAGCTCTGAAAATGACAATAACGGGAGCTGAACGCACAGGCCCGCAAGCCGTGCGCCTAACACCTGCCTCTCTGTAACCATTTGTATGGCAACAATTTACCTTGGCAGTAACCGATATGCACTATTCCTCTGGAACCCCAAACTTCTAAATTATATAGCTCCGCCATGCTCATGTCAAGAATTTTCTGCCAAGTTAAGCATAATTGAATTGCCGCCAAATCCAGCTACAGCCTTATTTTCGATACACATCCTCCTGTTCGGGTAAAGGTCTGTTTGCAAACGAATAAAATAATAGTTCGCAATTATCATCCTCCCAGTAGTTTCAGAAGTGCAAGCAGGTCGAAAATATCGGTCGTGCCGTTCTGGTCCACGTCGGAGATAATACTGGGCTGCTCCTTGCCGCCCAATACCTTGAGCAGCTCCAGCACGTCGAAAATATTGATACTGATATTGCCGTCCAGATCACCGGGGGTACCGGTATACTCGGCCACGACCAGTTCGTAAACCTCGCCGGGCGCCCCTTGCGGAGACAGCACGACATTCATTTCATCGCGGGCCTCGATGTAGTAACTGATCACGGTCCCATCGGCCAGCACGCCTTCCTCCACCGTGGCGAGAAACAGGTTGACCCCCGAACGCTCCATGATCAGGCTGCGGTAATCCTCTTCTCCCACCGCGTAAAACAGGGTCACGCCGGTAGAGGAAACCACCTCGTCGTCGGTGACATTGACCCGGAACTGATAGGTGCCGTCCAGGCTGTAGAGCGTGTCGACATCCTCGACATCGATTGTCCAGCCGCCGGCCGAGACCCGAAGGTCCGTGATCACCGGAGCGACAACGTCGAGCACCGCGCCGATAGTGTAGTCGATCAACTGCGGGTTGGTCAGTTTGAAAGTGGCCACGTTCAGGGTGGTGTCCACAGACTGGCTGTCGGCCAGCACCCACTTTCCCAGGGTCCCGTCATAGCCGAACACCTTGATCCGGTCTTCGCTAAAATTCGGTATCTCGCTGGGGAGGTCCTCGTCATTGTAGCTCAGAGTAACAGAAATATTCATTCCCGGCACCAGCGAATCGGCGCCCTCGGCCGCCGAATAAGCAGTCAGGTCGAGCTGCCAGCCGCGGCGGATTCCGTAGAACTGGCTCTCGAGTTCACCGGCCAGAAAAGTGTAGGCGTAAACGCCTTTCGCCTTTTCCTCGCCGGCGAAGCCGGCCAGTTGTGATCCGGGTCGATTAAGAAGCGACAGAATATTACCGGAAACCGAAGTCGTAAGAAAAGAATCAGGCGCAATAGGTAACTCACTATCGAATGTAATCCACGTACCCATGCCCGGGAAAGTGAAATCCAAGCTAACCGCTGCCAGCATCCCCTGAGCGCTGGTAGTGGTAGTCGAATCGCGCCTGACCGCAATCTCCACCTGGACCGTATCGCTGGCCAGGCCGCGGTCATCAACTCCCCAGAACTGGAACACGGCGGAACGGATAATCGAGTCCTGGGGGAGAAGGCCTGTGTCGAAAATGAACACGTTGCCGTCGCGCACCTGCGCGGGCGGCGGATTACCGGCGGTCAGGTAGGGCACGCGGCCGGCGGTGGAAACCTGTACCCCATCACCATCGGGGTCAGTAGTATTTACCAGGAATGTGATTATTTTCCCCTCGTCCACCACCTGATCGTCGATACTGGGAATCCGCGGCGGGCGGTTGACATCGTTAACCACGATCGTAACACTGCGGCTGACCACCTGGCTGCCGTCGCGCGCAGTGATCTCGATACTGATGCGCCTGGAGGACGAACCGCGGACAACCACGTCGTAGCCGGGCAGATAAATCAGCCTGTCCGGGCTGCCCGGCTCGATGCGTGCGCCGCGCGGAGCGTTGAGAACCCTGACATCCACATCATCGCCGCCCGCATCGGTAACTGTCAGCGGCAGATTGAGCGTATCGCCCTCATCAACCTCGAATTCCAGTTCTGCCGAACCGGCCAGGCCGCCGGTGAACTCCGGCGCCACATCCACATCATCCACCCGCAGCTTGAAGTTCCGGCTCACGGCAAGGGGCTCGGCTGCATCGTCGTCGGTGGCGGTGATCTTGATACTGAACACACCCTGGCGCTGGTAACCCGGCGTATAAGCTATCGTTGCGGTTACCGGATTATCCCCGCTCTGGGTCAGCGATGCGCCCTGGGGGAGGTTCGTGGCGGAAACCGTCACCTTGTCTTCCGCGTCGGGATCGCTGGCGGTAATGCTGATTGTCACCTGCTCGCCCTCGCGGACAGCAACGGCACTCAGAGGATCCAGCACCGGCGGCCTGTTCACATCGCCAACCGTGACAATAACTTCCGCGCTGTCCACTCCCCCGTTGCCGTCATCGGCGGTAAACACCACCGTCCAGTTACCGCTCTGCTCCTGCGTCGGCGTCCAGGAAAAATTCCCGCCCGCAGGGTCGAAACTGGCTCCGGTGGGCAATTCAAGCGCAGCCAGAGTCAGATCGTCACCGTCGGGGTCGCTGGCTGTAACGGTCAGGACCAGCAACTGGCCCTCAGCCACTTCCCGGTTATCCGCTTCGATTTCCGGCGAACGGTTGACATCGTTAACCGTCAAAGTAACCGTCACGCTGTCCGTGTTGTCCGTACCGTCGGTGGCCGTCACGGTGATCCCGTAACTGCCGAAGGCGTCGTAGCCCGGTTGATAATACAGCAGCCCGCCGTCAAACATCTCGGCTCCGTCGGGGAGACCCGTGGCGGTAAACAGCACCGGATCGGCACTGGAGGAATCGACAGCAGTGAACGTCACCGAAAGCAGTTCGCCCTCGTTGACACTCAGGCTCTGGATGGGCAGGATCACCGGCGGCACGTCTTTCTCGACAACCTCGATGGTCAGGCTCTGGATGTCCTCGAAACTACCATCGCTGACACCGCAGGTGACCGTGTAAGTACCGGACTGCAGGAGGTTCGGCGTCCAGGTGATTGTCCCGGACTCCGCGTCCCACAACGCGCCCTCGGGCAGACCTTCAGCCCAGAACTCCAGTGAATCGCGGACAAATGCCTCGGCGTCGGCCAGATTGAGCTCGAACACCAACTCGCTGCCCTCCTCGACAGTCTGGATGGCGAACTCGCCGAAAGACACCGGCACGTCCACGTTTTCGGACAGGACCGTGATCGCGAAACTCGCCTCATCGGACAGGCCCTCGGGGTCCTCGACCCGGAAGGTGACCAGGTTCGGGCCGGCATCGGTCGAGGCCGGAGTCCAGCTGAACGTGTTGCCGCTGAACGTCGCGCCGCGGGTCAGGATATTTTCGGTCTCACTGGCGAGAACAATCGAGTAGCTCAGCTCGTCCCCGTCCGGATCGGTGGCCGCCAGGTTGACCTGCACCAGCTCGCCGGCATCGACCGAGAAATCGGACAGCCTGCCGAACACGGGCGCTTCGTTGACCGCGCTGACAACAATCGACACCGAGCCGGTGGCCTCCAGCCCCGAGGGGTCGGTTACGGTGATCTCGACAGTGTAGGTACCCACCTGCGCCTCGGGCCAACTGAACACGCGGTTGGCGAGACGCGCCCCGGCGACCGCCGGGGAGATATTCCACGACACGGTCAGGGCATCGCGGTCAGGGTCGCTGGCGGTGATCGAGAAGCTGACCGGCTGGCCTTCCCCGACCTCGATCTCGCTGACAGCCAGGTTCAGCACCGGCTCGCGGTTGACATCGGCCACTAGCAGGTAGACTGTCTGATATGCTTTCAGGCCGCCATCGTCCGCGGCGGTAAGGATAATCTCGTAGGTGCCGGCGTTGTCGTAGCCCGGGGTCCAGCTCAGGGTCAGGCTCAACCGGTCGAACGCCGCCGTGCCGGGCAGGGTGCCGGTGGTGACCGTGAGGACGTCAACGAGGTTGACATCGGTCGGCCGATCGAACGTGTGAGTGAAAACGCTGCCTTCGGTCAGATAGAGCGTGTCCTGGGCCAGTGATGGCCAGGAGGGGGTGACATTGCCCAGCTCGACCTGGATATTGACAGTCAGCGTATCAGAGCCGGTGCCGTCGGAAACCTCGAAAGTGGCGGTGAACGTGCCGCTTTCCTGGGGAGTCCAGGTGAACAGGCCGGTCAGTGAATCCAGCACCGCGCCCTCGCCCGGGGAGGTGATCAAGCGGTAGACCAGCGCGTCGCCCTCCTCGTCGGCGGCCTCAAGCTGGAGGCTGAACCGGGAGCCCTGCTTTCCGCTCAGCGCGCCGGGATCGACAAACACCGGAGCGGAGTTGGGCGCGCCGGTGACTTCAAAATTCGTGGGAACCACCAGGGTATCCCAGACCGCAACCCTGTTGGTGCTGGTAGTCAGGTACATTGCGACAGGAGTACCCAGCGCGACACCGTCTTTCACCCTGAAGCCAACCTGGATAATGCTGTCCGAACCGGCTTCGATCACATTCGAGGGTTCGCTCAGATCGAAGATAGCGAACCTGCGAAAAGGCGCCGTCGTAGATGTATTAGTCGTAACAGACATGTCCGCAGCGCGGCCGATCTGCTTTTCAGAGAGACGCTCAACAAGCGAGGTGTCGTAGTGCAGCTCGATAGTGAACGCTTCTTCATCCACGTTGTTTGCGACGCCGATGTAGATCACGCTCGTGTCTCTATCCGCGTACAGCGCACCGCTGAGCGACCAGGTGTGGTCGGTTTCCTGGGCCAGCAGCGTCGACGCGGCAGCGGCAAAGATCAGCGCCGCAGAACTGATAAGTCTGGAAAAAGACATACTCTCCCCCTGTCAGGCAGAATCGCCTATAAGGACATAGTCAATAAGCGTGCCAGAACACGCACAATTGACAGAAACATCTAAGTGACCATTTTTTATTGACTTACAATTTGACAAAAATCCACCCGCCTGCCGGATTTGTTACCGTCCCAGTAACATTAACACCGCCGGAGTTGCAATATCGCGGGGCGCCGTAAGCCGCCTGGCAGCCCCCGTGTGCCGCATCCTTCCCTCGCGCGCACTCTTGAAAGTTGTTTCACCGGGTTTTATGCACGGAGGAAAATCAGTTGAGAGCCCGGACAGGAGCTGATGCGGAAACAGTGCTGCGGACAGCGCAATGGCTGCGGTGGCCGGACTGCCGGATGGATGCGGTGGTTGAAACAGGGCGATCAATTAGTACCTGCCGCGGCTGTGTTAGAGATCTTGCTGAAACCCGGGAGCCGTTTTATATGCAGAACCGGTGCCAGAGATGAACCTCCGGCTATCTCGTTGATTTCAGACGTGTTACCGGTTCGTGAAGCCGCGCCGCGGTCGGGAGCCGGCAAGGCATGTTGCACTAGAGGTTGCAAAATAAAAGCTATGATAATCCGCTATCAATCGATACTCAGCAATCCGGGCGATGATCCATTGGCAAAATAAAAACCCCTGTCCAGTTGAAAAATGGACAGGGGTGCGTTCAGAATCCGCCCCGCGGGGAGTTCCGCTCAAAGCTCCGCCAGAATAGCCAGCAGGTCGAAAATATCGGATTTCCCGTCGCCGTTGACATCGGTGAACGGGCTTGGCGGAGCGTTCTGCCACATCACGAGAAACTCCAGCACGTCGAAAATACTTGTCGAGCCGTTACCGTCCACATCGGCGGTGGGACCGGTATAGGCCCTGGCCTGCAGCTGGTGGGTTACCAGCTCGGTCCCGTCGGCCAGGCTCAAGTCTATCTGCGTCATCTCGCCGTCGGCCAGCGGACTGACCACGCTGAACTTTATCCCCAGGATCGTTCCGCTGCCCGGATCGATAACCGGAAACGGAGGGGTTGCCGAGGTGGTCGAGATCGTAAGCTGCGCAGTGCCGGAGGCCGCTACATAGGCCACGGACAGGTTCAGGTCGGAGGCCCGGCCCTTGAGCGTGATATCAGTCGACGCCTCGGTGAGATCCAGCACCTGCGGATCGAAAGAGAGGTCCAGGACCATCTCGGCGATCCAGAGGCTGTTGCCCATGACCACGTAGACCTCGGCCGCATTGGAGTCGGCCACGGCCGTGCCTTTCATATTCCAGCTCGACTGGGCCGGGTCGCCCGGAGTATCCCAGATACTGCCCTCGACCTCGAACTGCTGGGTGGCCAGGGTGTCCACGCTCCGTCTGGTTGTCAGGTATATGGTGGTCAGGGTTCCGCCGGTCACGCCGTCCTTGACCTTGAACAGGAACTTGAGCACGTCGCCGCTGCCGGCGGGGATATCCAGGCTGAAATCGAACAGGAGAATCCGCTGGTAATCGGGATACGGATAGATCGTCGGCGGATTGGTGAACACGGCCACGCGGCCGGTCAGATAGTCCGCCGCGTCATCGTACGGCACGAACTCCAGCTTGGTCGTATCATAGTGGATTTCGAGAGTGGCCGCACCGAGGAGCGAATCGCTGGTCACCGCCACGAAAATCCGGTTGGTATCCGCCTCTCCGTCGAGACTGCCGCTGATAGTCCAGGTATAGTCGGATTCCGCTGCCAGCGCCACGCCGGTGAATGCAAGCGCTGAAACCAAAACAGCCATGATCCAGGCAGCAAATTTCATTGCTCCTCCCCTGTACGAAAATTCAGAATTCAGCCTGAATAATATTAAACGCGAACTAGCGCCGCAGTCAACAACTTAAAGATGATGCACAATAGGTGCCAGAATCCCCGCGGCTCATAACTGATTCAGCGCAAAGCGGATGCACATTGCTCCGGGCTTTTGCAGGGACCGGGTGTTGTTTCAGAGCGCAATAAAGATTGCAGAATCCAATTTTCGGGGCCGGCAGCCTGCTCGCAAC
>VRUH01000042.1 GCA_019456185.1 Candidatus Glassbacteria bacterium
AGGTGGCCAAGGCTCTGGCCGGGGCAATCGAGGGCTGCGGTGTGGACGTGCTCTTTTTCGGCAAGCAGGCGGTGGGTAACGAGCACGGCCAGGTGGGCCTGATCGTGGCCGAGCTGCTGGGAATTCCGGGTATCAGCGAGGTAAGCCGCCTGGAGATCGGCGGAGCGGCCGCCGGCGGCAAACGCGAGATCGAGGGCGGCACCGAGAGTTTCGAGACCCCGCTGCCGGCCGTGTTCACCGCGCAGAAGGGACTCAACGAACCCCGCTACCCGTCGCTCAAGGGCAGGATGGCGGCCAAGAAGAAACCGATCGAGGAGCGCGCGGTCACTCTGGACGAACCCCGGCTTCAGGTCGAGAATATCAGCTACCCGCCTCAGCGCGAACGGGGACGGATCGTGGGCGAGGGGGCAGCCGCCGTGCCGGAGCTGGTGAGGCTGCTCAAGGAAGAAGCAAAAGTCCTTTGAAAAAGCAGAAGTCGGCAGACGGGAGTCAGGAGAAAAACCTCGGGGTGCTGAGACTCCCGCAACAAAAGATCAGCGACTGAGTTTGCAATGGAGTAGTAAGTTTTTTTCAGGAAAGTCCGCGGTCAAACGCTTTTATTCTGTCTCCTGACTAGCGACTGCTGAGTTCTGTACTTTGTCGGTTGAAAAACCGGCGCACTGAAATAATTCCCAACTTGGCCAATAGTGAAACAACTGAATAAACCCTAAGGAGATCAACTGATGGCGATCAACGTCCTGGTAGCCGTCGAAGTCCGGGATGGCGAGCTGAAGAAATCGGGCCGCGAGGGCCTGGGGCTGGCCCGTCAACTCGTTGAGCAGGCCGGCGGCGGCGAGGTCTCAGCCGTGCTGGCGGTCGATTCGGCCGGCGGTTTGCCGCAGGAGCTGGCCGCGGCGGGCGCGGATAGAATCCTCGTGGCCGAAAACCCCGATTTTGCCAACTATTGCCCCGGCGGGCATGCGGCGGCGGTGGCCGCGGCGGCGGGCGCGGTCTCGGCGGACGCGGTGATAATCCCCGCCAGCGCCCTGGGCAAGGACCTCGTTCCCCGCGTATCGGCCAGGCTGGACGCCCCGGCTGCGTCGGACTGTATCGACGCCTCCTGTGAAGGCGGCAAGCTGACCGCCACCCGCCCGGCCTGCGGCGGCAAGGTTCAGGTAACTGTCAGTTTCGCCGCAGCGCCGGCGATCCTCTGCATCCGCACCAACGTGTTCGAGACCCTGCCCGCCGAGAACTCCCGCTCCGCGGCGGTGGAGAAGCTGGCTGTCGAGCTGGGCGAGGCCGAGCTCAGGCTGAAGATCACCGGCGTCGAGCACACCTCCGGCGAACGTCCCGATGTATCCGAGGCCGACGTGGTTATCTCCGGCGGCCGCGGGATGCAGGAAGGCGAGAATTTCAAGCTGCTCGAGCAGTTGGCCGCCTCCCTGGGCGCCGGAATCGGCGCGAGCCGAGCCGCGGTGGATGCCGGCTGGCGGACCCACGGCGACCAGGTGGGCCAGACCGGCAAGTTTGTCAGTCCCTCGCTGTACGTGGCCTGCGGGATCAGCGGCGCGGTGCAGCACCTGGCCGGGATGCTGGGCGCCAAAGTGATCGTGGCGATCAACAAGGACGCCGATGCGCCGATATTCAAGGTGGCCAACTACGGGATCGTAGGCGACGTGTTCGAGGTGCTGCCCGCGCTGAACGAGGAACTGAGCAAGCAATCCTGAGCCGGCGTTGTGTCCTTGCGAATAATGTACAGGGTAAAGCGTATTTAAATCCTCCTCGATCCCCTTTTTCAAAGGGAGAAAACAACCCCCGCCCGCTTCCAGCGGGCACCCCCTTTATTAAGGGGGACTTGCTTCCCCCCCTTTACCAAAGGGGGGCCAGGGGGGGGATTTAGTACTGGCTGATCAGGCCATTATCTGACCATCAATTTTGGATATTTACTTCCGGGACATCCGGCCAGATAAAATTCACAAGCAACCGAAGCACCAGCGATATCAGGCAGGAGGTAAATTTGTCCGAGGAAAAATTCGACTGTATTGTCGTCGGGGCCGGTCCCTCGGGGATAGCCGCCGCGATCACGATGGCCCGCGCCGGGCTGGAAGTGGTCGTGCTCGAACGCGGCGAGTTTCCGGGGAGCAAGAACCTGTTCGGCGGCATCCTGTTCACCACCGTACTCAACAAGCTGGTTCCGGAGTTCTGGAAAGAGGCCCCGGTGGAGCGCCATGTCACCAGCCGCCGGTTCAGCTTCCTCAACGCCGAGAGCGAACTGGCGCTCGACTTCTCCAGCCAGCGGTTCGAACAGCCGCCGTTCAACAACAGCTTCGTGGTCTTGCGCAGCAAGTTCGACCGCTGGTTCTCCGAGCAGGCCGAGGCCGCCGGGGCGGAGATTTACCCCGAGGTGGTTGTCGACGATTTCGTGCGGGATGAGAACGGCCAGGTCAAGGGGATCCTGGCCAGGGGCGAGGGCGGAGAGCACGACGAGCTGCTGGCCGACTGCGTGATAGTCGCCGAGGGCGCCAACAGCATGCTGGCCGAAAAAAGCGGTCTGCGCAAGCAGATGACCGCGGCCAACCGCGTGGTGGCGGTCAAGGAAATAATCGAGCTGGGCCGCGAGGTGGTGGCCGACCGCTTCCACCTGGAGGACGACCAGGGCACGGCCTACGAGTTTTTCGGCGACGCGGTGCTGGGCATGATCGGCAGCGGCTTTATCTACACCAACAAGGACAGTATATCCGTGGGCGTGGGCTGCACGATCGAGGACGTCATCAGCCAGAAAATCTCGCCCAACGACCTGCTGGAGAGGTTCAAGGCCCACCCGCGGGTGCGTGCGCTGGTGCGCGGCGGCGAGGTGCTGGAGTACAGCACCCACATGATCACCGAGGACACCTACGACGAGCTGCCGGAGATGGTTGGCGACGGGCTGATCCTGGTGGGCGATTCGGCCGGGCTGGTCAACGCCAGTATCTACCACGAGGTAACCAACCTGGCGATGGCCAGCGGGGTGTTCGCCGGCGAGACCGTGATCGCGGCCAGAGAGAAAGGCGATTTCGGCAAGGCCACCCTGCAAGCCTACCGCAACAAACTCGAGGACTCGTTCGTTTTGAAAGACATGTATCATTTCAGGCACGTGGTGCATTTCCTCAAGCACCACAAGCAGTTCCTCAACGAGTACCCCGACATCTTTATCGAGCTGATGATGGACTATTTTACGGTCAGCGAGACGCCCAAGACTCAGGTGCGCAAGGACGTGATCAAAAAATTCCGTCAGCGGATCAAGATGATCCCGTTCCTGCGGGATCTGTGGGCCGCAAGGAAGGCGATGGTATGAGCGAAGAGACCAAACGCAGCATGCTCGACCCCACCCCCGTGCTGTCGCTGGACGACAAGCTGGGGCTGGTCAAGCGCAAGATCGACAAGGACAGCCATATCGAGGTGGACCAGGAGGGGTTCCACAAGTGCCCCAACCGGCCGATTATTTTTCTCTGCCCGGCCGGAGTGTATGAAGAGCATCCGGAAACAGGCGACTGCATTGTCAACTACGAGAACTGCCTGGAGTGCGGCGCCTGCCAGGTGGCCTGCCGGCCCTACGTAAAATGGGACAACCCCCAGGGCGGGTTCGGAGTTACGTTCCAGTACGGTTGAGCTTGATTGTTTTAAAGGCAGTTGAGAAAACATTCGACGGCTCTCAGCCGGGAGCAAAAATGAAAACGACAGTCGTTATATCGTGCCTAGCGGCAATTCTATTGCTGGCCGGGATTGCCATCACCCGGGGCAACGACAGCGAGGGGCGGACCGCCCTGGCCGGTACGCTGGGTCTCGCCGCCCGCTACCCTGGCGATGTCGGGATCGAGGACGATTCATCGGTTGTGTTCACGGAAAATTTCGAGTCGATTTCGGTTAGTGACCTTAGCCAGCGCTGGACCGAAGTTAGCAACAGTAATAATTCGGTTCTTTACATAGTCAGGGACACGACCGCTCCGAGTGCAGGTAAGTACTGCCTGAGGATGACAGGAACCAAAGGCCAGAACGAGGGCGGGCACCTCTGGAAACTGCTCGATGAGGGCTACGAGCAGCTCTACGCCCGGTTCTACGTCAAGTTTGCCCCGGACGCGCCCTACGTGCACCATTTTGTCGCCCTGGGCGGCAAGTTCAACTCTCCTCCATGGCCAGCGCCGGGAGCCGGCTCCCGGCCCGATGGCATATCAAGTTTTTTGACCTTCATAGACCTGATCGGCCGTGATGTGACCGACCCTCCGGGGGCATGGTCGTTCTATTCCTATTGGTGCGAGATGCACAGTTGGCAGACTCCGGAGGGGGTTCCCGACGGACAGCGGCCCAGCCCGTACTACGGCAACCTGTTCGGCCCGGTGGAGCCGCTGCAGGCCAAGCGCGACGAGTGGCAGTGCGTGGAGATCATGATCAAGCTCAACGACCCGGAGCAGCGCGACGGCGAGCAGACGTTCTGGATCGATGGAAAGCTTATCGAGCGCTACGGCCCCGGCACAATAGAAGGGACCTGGTTCACGGACAGGTTCAGGCGCAGCGGAATTTACAATACCGATCCCCAGCCGTTCGAGGGTTATCGCTGGCGCACGGACGGCAAGGTCAAGATAAACAACTTCTGGCTGGAGTACTATCTGGCTTCCGTTTTCGGGAACGACTACAACCCCAACGATCCGGACATCCCCTACAATGACAATATCGCGCGGGTCTATTTCGACAACGTGGTGCTGGCCACCGAGTATATCGGGCCGATCGCGACCGGGCAGCAGCCCGGGGGTGACTACGACGGCGATGGGCAGGCGGGGATTCTTGACGTGATCCGGCTGATCCGCCTCTGCATGGAGGAATATCCCGATATCAGCGCGGACTACAACCGCGACGGGGTCTGTAACGTGGCCGATGTGCTCGCGCTGCTGATGGACATCATGAAAGGCTAAGTGCCGAGCTTAGCTTCAGGCATTCAGAGACAACTTTTATATGACAGGCCTGCCATGCGGAAAGCCGTGAGGCAGGTTTTTTTATGGGAGTCACTCCCCATGGGCGCACCCGCGTGTGCGCCCGCCAACACACACCCCGCCCCGGCAAGCCGGGACACCTCGCTTGATAGAGGGGATTTTTTGGCGCAGGGGCGACGCATGCGCCACCTCTTAGATAAAATCCAAATCAATGCCGCCGCTTAAATATCGCGCCGCCGCGCAGGCTGACCCGGTGCTTGCGGAGGCGCTCCTCGCGGTTCATCTCGGAAACGTCCTTCTCCCGCCGCTTGCGTCCGCCCACGCTGAAATTGGCCGCGCGGCTGCTCCTGCGGTTGGAACTCAGCGCCTTGTAGACAAATATATAGAACACCACCGCGACAGCGATCAGCACCAGTTTCATGATCGTGAATCCCATCGCTTGCCTCCCGGTCCTGTATTTCAACTTCAGCTTTGATTTACTACCTTACCCGCCGCTCTCGTCCTCGAACCGCATGTCGCTCAACCGGCTGCCGTGCTGCTCACACCACTGTTGAAACACGACCATGTAGCTGACCTTTATCCCCTCGGCGGTATCCAGCCCCAGCGCGGCGGCCACTTCTTCCATCGCCTCCGGCCCGGCTTCCAGCTCCAGAAACCTGCCGATATGCGGCAGACGGTCCAGCTCGGCCACCGCGCCATCGGGACGGGTGAAATGCTCCCGGTATTTCTCGTAGACCCACTCGCTGGTGAAACCCATCCTGTGCAGGATATGGCGCATGGTCTCCAGGTCCGACAGCTCCAGCTCGCTTTCCCGCTTGGCCTTGTAGCGTCCGGCAAGCTCCATGTCCTCGTGGGGCTCTTTCCAGGTGAGCTTGACCTTGCGGTCCCGCCGCAAGCGCAGGAGACAGTGTCTGCCGCGCAGCTCACCGCCGGGCGTATCGAACACGATGTTGGCTTCGAACACCTCGCCCGCGGAGGTAAATCCGAGGCGTACCAGCCCGGCGCGGACCTCGTCCGCCGAATCCAGGGGGAATTTCAGCTCAATTTCGCTGGTCGCGGGCATTTCAGCGTTTCCACCATTAAAATGATATCAGGCTCCACACCTAAATCTTAGCCGCCGCGATTACACCTGTCAACCCGGTCCGTAGATTCCTAACCGTATAATATTCAAACACAAACGTGGAATAACCGGTTTTTTTTCTTGCCTTATCGCTTTGCGTCGTTATTATTGACCCGTGTCATTAATAAACCGAGACGGACTGAGTGGAGACGATGATCTATTTCAGCGGCATATCGGTCAAGCACCTGGAGCGCTGGGAGTTCCCCGACGACCGCCCGCGCTTCTCGACCCCCGAGGACTGCTACCGGATCTTCCTGGGCATGCACCTGAGCATGATCCGCACCGCGGCGGAACAGGGCGACTACGATCCCAACTACCTGCGCTATCTGGCCTGCGTTCAGCATTGCGAAAGCAGGCTGCGGCTGTCGTTCACCGAGTTCCGCAACGTGGTGGGCAACCTGGTTAAGATGTACCAGCAGTTTTTCCGCGACCCCACCGGAGGCAGAAGCGGCAGGCTGATGGACAATATCGGCAAGTTCGAGCGGCTGATCTACCTCTACGCCAACAAGCTGCCCTCCAAATCGGCGGCCGCCTACAACTGAGCCGGGCCGCAGTTTCTTCGATCCCCATCCTTACCGACCGCAACCGTTGATCTGCTACCGGCCGGTCCGCGTTATCACAACAGCACCAGCGAAACCAGCAGTGTCAGCACCGCGCCTGTGAACCCCATCAGGCCCGTGGCTGTCGTATATGTACGGTAGGCTGTCGGCACCGGGATTCCGGCCATCTGCGAAACCACCCAGAAATAGCTGTCGTTGGCGTGGCTGACCGTCATCGAGCCGCAGCCGATTGCCACCACCGCCAGCGCGGGTCCCCACTCTCCGGCGCCCAGCCCCAGCGTATCGAGCAGCGGGGCGACTATCGCCGCCGAGGTGATCATCGCCACCGTACTGCTGCCCTGGGCGCTCTTGAGCGCCGCCGAGAGGACGAACGGCACCAGTACGCCAGCCTGCTGCCAGCCTCCAAGCACCTCCTGGATGTACCCGCCGAGACTGCTGAGGCGGATCACGTTGCCGAACGCGCCGCCGGCGGCCGTGACCGCCAGCACGATCGCGCAGGATTTGATCCCGGCTGCAATCCACGAGCCGCGCTCGCCTTGTCCGCCCGGCAGGGCAAATGCCAGGGTCAGGCCGGCTCCCAGGGCGAACACCGGATGGCCGATCCCCTTGATCAGCGCCGCGGCCGCGCTTTCGCCCTGCCCGAACAGCGAACCGAGCGTAATCAGCATCAGCGGAACCGCGATCGGCATTACCGAGCGGCCGATCCCCGGCATTTTTGCCGGCTCCATCTCCTGCGGCTGCGCCTGGTCAAGCTGCTCATCGGGCAGCAACTCCCCTGAAAACCGTCCCGCCCACAGGTTGCCCACAATCGCCAGTACCAGCGCAATCGGCAGCCCGAGCACGATCACCCGTCCGATATCCGCGCCCACGGTCACCGCCGCGGCGATCGGGCCGGGCGTGGGCGGCACCAGGCAGTGGGCCGCGTAGAGACCGGTGGCCAGCGCTACAGCCAGGGTCAGCCTCCCGGCCGCCGCCTTGCGCGCCAGGGCTTTGACCAGGGGCACGAGCACGATAAAGCCGGAGTCGCAGAAAACCGGGATGCTGACCACGAAGCCGGTCAGGCTCATCGCCAGCGGAGTGCGTTTTTTCCCCACCAGCCTCAGCATCGCCGAGGCAATCGACCCGCTGGCGCCCGTTCGCTCCAGAAACGCGCCGATCACCGCCCCGAAAATGATCACCAGACCCACTCCTCCCAGCGTGCCGCCGAACCCCTTGTTGATCGCGCCCAGGGTCTCCCCGATCCCCATCCCGGCGCTGATCCCGAACACGAACGCGCAGGCGATCAGCAGCAGGAAAGCATCGGCCCTCCAGCGGCCGGTGGCGAGCATGATGATCACAACCAGCAGGACGAGCACGAGCAGGAGTCCGGGTCCACTCATCTTGGCGATTCTCCGCGTGAAATGGGTGCGCATTGAGTGCGAGGCATGGGCCAATATAGCCGCCGCAGCGAATGTGTGTCAATCGCGCGATCCATCCAATTCTAACTTGAATGCGCAGCCAGTATAAAATACATTATGAGATACTTATCAAGGAGTGGAGCGATGGCGGAACATTGCTGCCCCTGGTGGATGAACTACCTGATCGGCAGCCCGTTGCGCAGAATGATGCAGCCGCCGAAAAAACTATTCGGCGATTTTGTGAAACCGGGCATGACCGTACTCGATGCTGGCTGCGGGATGGGTGTGTTTACCCTTGCCCTTGCCGGAATGGCCGGACAGGAGGGACTGGTCGTGGCTGTCGACCTCGAAGAGAAAAACCTGGCTGTGCTCACTCGCAAGGCGCTCCGCATGGGGCTGGAACAGAGAATAGAGACTGTCTCCTGCGACATGGGCGAACTGCCGCTGGATTACAATTTCGATTTCGTATTGGCTGCCAATTCGGTTCACGAGGTGCCGGATATTCAGCGGTTTTTCCGGCGTGTGCATGGGCTGATGAATCCCGGCGGGAAATTGTTACTGCTGGAGCCGTCGTTCCACCTCAGCCACGAAGAATTTCAGCGAGAATTGGAACTGGCCGGCGAGACAGGCCTGGATGTGGTCAAACACACTGAAAACAGGTTCGAACGTAAGGCATTGCTCACAAAAAAGAAGTGATTGAGCTTTATCTGCGCTCCGGCGGGAATCCTCGCAGGCGGGAATATTCTTCGAGGCCGTCGGGGTTTAAAACCCGCGCCAGCTCGGTCATCTTCGCGGCCATGGGTGAATTGTGCTTCACCTTGTCCGATCCCACCACGTGCGGATAAACCACCCGCGTCAGGTAGTCGAACGACCCCAGATGAAACCTGTCGATGATGTTGGCAATCCAGCGTCGAAAGACTTCCCCGATACTAGAAGCTGTTTCATAACTGGGTATTATTTTAACTTTCGCCCGTTGGCGGGTAACCCTTAAAAACACAACCCCCTGTTTCCCCCTTTTCTAAGGGGGACTAAAACCGTATAACCCCAGCCAACATACGAAAAAACCTGAAACCGGACAATTTCCCCTTACCAAAGGGGGTGCCTGCGAAGCAGGCGTGGGTTGTCCCGTTTTAAGGTTATGAAACAGCTTCTAAATTGAAATACTGTTCGGCCTGGGGCGAAACGTATTGCCCCACGCAGATCGAATCTCCGAAAAAAACCACTTTCATCCCGATTCTCCGATTTAATCGTCTTCAGCCCGGCAGCACCGCCGCAACGGATGAAAATATATTAACCCGCCCGCAACGGCTGTCAATGCTGAAAATATTCAGGCGATAAAAATATAGTCCCGCCCCTCCACAAACCCCAGCGGGTCGAGCTGTGCGCGCACGCTTCCCCGGGCGCCTTTCTGGCCCACGGCGCCAAGTATCAGTCCGGCGCGTTCCCTGTTTCCGGCCAGTCGGGCCGTATCCACAACCGGCACCCCGTGGATCGTCTTGCCTATCTTACGTGGGTTAACCTCTACCAGGCAGCGGATTTCCACTCCGGTTTTTTGCAAAAGCTTGAGCCAGCTTTTGCCCACCGGACCCGCTCCGCAGATCGAGACCGGACGGCGGCCGCTTTCCAGGCGAAGCTTAAGCAGGTAGTGGAATTTGAGCCGCTGGAAAGATTCCGCGCTGTAGCGGTCCTGGACGCGCGAGGCACGGGTTACGCTGTTCCGCCAGTAGTGGAGCACCTCCGGAACGGCGGAGATATCCCAGCGGCTGGCGGCGAACCGGAACAGGAGGTCGTAGTCCTCAGGCATACCGTCGAAATCGCGGTAGCCGCCGATCTCGCGAAAAGCACAGGCGCGCATCATCAGCGAGGGATTAGCCAGCGGACATTCCACGAACAGTTCCCGCAGGATGTTTTGCCGCGTTTGCTTGTCGTCTTCCACAACCAGTGAGTTCAGCCAGTTCTCGTAGAACAGCAGGCCCGGCTGAATCTCACGCCTGGGAAAATAGCGCACGCGGCAGCCCACCACACCCAGCAAAGGATCGTTTTCCAGCATAGCCACTTGCAACGCCGTACGGTCCGGGTGGGCAATATCGTCGGCGTCCAGCCTGGCGATATATTTCCCCCGGCACAGCTCCTGCCCGATCACGGCCGCCGCCACCTGCCCGCGATGAGGTTCCGCAACACAGCGCACCCGGCTGTCGCCGGCGGCCAGGGAGGTTACCAGCTCGCGGGTCCCGTCCGTGCTGCCGTCATCCACAACCACCACCTCCAGCGACGGGCAATTCCTCTGGGCCAGCAGGGAACGGACCGCGCGATCGATCGTACCGGCGGCGTTACAGGCGGGCATCAGGTAGCTGACCTCGGGTTCCATCGGCTGTGTCCGTGAATATGGAACGGGCGCTCCCGGACAAGTGGAAGCGCCCTGAACTTCGAGGTTAAACGGGAAAAGTCACTCGGCCCGACGAGCCAGTTCCAGCGCGCTGGTCGTGACCCAGTATTTTGTGTAGAGGTTGGCGTATTCCCAGTCGGGCAGCGCCTGTTTCCCATCGAGATAGGCCAGGAAATCCTGGGTGACCTTGTCGAACTGGGACTCATGCTGAACCAGAACATCCTCCGGCACAACTAGATGCCAGCGGCCATCACCCTCCGCAACAGCCTTAATGCCCGGGTAATGAGTGGCGGACAGCCTGCCCATCAGCGCTTCGAGCGCATCGCCCACGGCGGTTCTGTCAGCTCCGGGCACCGCCTGGACATACAGTTCCGGATGATAATTCTGTTCCTTGCCCTGCAGGAACAGCACGTGGGCCCTGGTGCCTTTGACCACCGAGTAATGGGTGTCGCCGGTGCCCTCGGGGGCCTGGTAGTTCCAGACAACCTGGACCGCGCAGTTGACTCCCTTGACAGCGAAATTCATCCGGCCGTTGCAGTAATACTCCAGTTCGCCCCTGCCGTTGAGTTCGAACTGGGCGGGGAACTGCTCCTTGCCGGTTATTTGGGCGAACTGGGCCGCGTTGAGCACGGTGGTCCAGTGGCTGGCGGAACTCATCTCGATATCCCGCTCGACGTCGATAGCCTGGCCCGGATAAAGCACCCAGAATATCATGTCCACCAGGTGGGTGGTCACGTCCACCAGGCCCTCGCCCTGCACGGAGGTGTCGAAGAACCACCAGGGGCGCTTGTTGGGCCGTCCGGCCACCAGCTTGTAGAGGTGATGCACGCTCTCCTTGACCACCGCCGGATTGTCGGGCGTACCCTCGGTCAGCTTGCCGAACACCGCCTCGTCTTGGATAATCTCGCCCTGGATGTGGGTGCTGATATCGTGACGGCCGGTCATGATGTCGTAGGCGATTGTGCCCTTGGCCCTGGCCGCGGCGATCACCTGTTCCAGCACGGGCAGCCTGGCTTTCTCGATCACCCACGGCTTGTCGGCCAGGACGTTGATTCCGCCCTCGATACAACTCAGGATCCGGTCGATTTTGGGCTGGTTGCGCCCCGAAAGGATCGCGATATCACCGAACCTCTCCTCGAGCATCGCTTCCTGATAGTCAGGCCCCAGGAAGATCTGGTAGCGCCACGATGCCGGGTCCCGCTCGCGGGAGTTGAACGGCTCGACCCGGCCCATGTGATCGACAAAATCCTCGCCGACCGGGGCGTAGATTCCAACCAGGTCGGAGACGCCCTCGTAACCCGACGGCTTGAATACCAGCGCCGCATGGAAATGCCCGGGGTCGAGCACGACGAAATGGTGCTCGCTGTCGCCGGACTTGGCGGAGGATCCACCCTGCTGCTGAGCCTGCTGCGGCCGTGAACACGCGGCGGCGATTACGATCACCAGGGCCAGCAGTGTCAGCACTCTGAATCCGGCAATAAGAATCGTCATCGTTACACTCCCGGGAAAAATGAGGTGCAGGATCAGGAAATTTTCCAGATTTATGATAGCGGGAATTTCGAGCGATCTCAAAATAAGTCGGGCTGGAACCGATATCAAGGACGGCAACGCGGCCCGTTGAATCTTGACACCTCCCGGCGGCACTAGTAAAGTTGATCCAGACATCCGGCACGATCCGCCGGTTCCCCGATATTCAGCCGGCCAGGCCCCTATCCCTCTCAGCTTCCCCGGAGGCAGGCAAAATGAGCCCAGCAGATTCGATCAACCGCCGAAAGTTCATCCGCAACAGCGCAGTTTCGATCTCCGCCCCGGCAGTGCTGGGTCTTGCAGGCACTCTGGGAGCCGCCTCCGGCGATGAGGTCCGCGCCGGGTTTATCGGCACCGGCAACAGGGGCCGGACCCTGCTAAACCACGCGCTGAAATCGCCGGGTGTCAAGATCGCCGCGCTCTGCGATATCGACCCCGCTGCGCTCGCCCAGGCGGCGGAGACAGCCTCCGCCCACAAGCCGAAAACCTACAGCTACTACAAAAACCTGCTGGAGCAGAAAGACCTCGACGCGGTGTTCGTGGCCACTCCGCCTTACCTGCACAAGCACATGATTGTCGATGTGATGGACAGCGGGCACAGCTGCTACGCCGAGAAGCCGCTGGCGCTGACAGTCGAGGAGATCGAGGCGGTGGTTGAGGCGGCGAACCGGGCGAAAGGCGTACTGCAGGTGGGCCAGCAGCTACGCTACCACCGGGGGTTCCACAAGCTTATGCCCAGGATCCACGGCGGGCTGCTGGGCAAGATCGGCTTCCTGCGCGGCCAGCGCTACGCCGACTGGGACGGGCCGGGGAGCCGGGGGGCGATGAAATGGCTGTGGTCTATCGAGCAGAGCGGCGACCAGATCGTGGAGCAGTCGGTCCACGAACTCGACCTGATCAACTGGGTCATGAACGACCATCCGCTGCGCGCCGCCGGGCTGGGCGGGCAGAATATCATCCACGAGCCGGCCGGGGCCAGCGTGCTCGACAGCTACGGCCTGACGTTCGATTTCCCCGGCGGCAGGCAGGCCATCTTCAGCATGATCAAGTACGCACCCTACACCAACAACATGGGAGGCCGGATAATCAACGCGTACGGAGAAAAAGGCTCGGTTGACGTTCAACTCTCCGGCCCCAGCACGATCATCTGGCGGGGCGAGAACGCGCCGGACCCCGAGAAATGCGAGGAACCGGACGTCAATTTCGGCCAGGAAGCGGTGGACGATTTCTTCCGCTGCGCGCGCACCGGCGAAAAACCGTTCTGCGATGTCGAGACCGGGCGAATCGCCGCGCTGACCGCCCTGCTGGGCCGCAAGGCGATCTACGAGCAGCGCGTGGTGAGCTGGGACGACCTTCTCCGCGAGGGAGCGCCGGTAAAACCGCTGTGGTACTGAACTTTTCACCACACTAGCATTTTCGTATCAGATGACCTGTTAAATTACTCCTGGAGGAACGATGCCGGTAAACAGAAGAGATTTTATCGCCGGAGCGGCCGCAGCCGCGGCCGCCTGTGCGGGCAAACTGATGGCCCAGGGTTCGATGAGTAAAAACAGCCCCAACCCCCGGCCCCTGCGGATCGGGATGACCGACTGGAACCTGGGCGAACGGGGCGTGGTGGAGAAAGTGGACCTGGCGCGCCAGATCGGGTTGGACGGGATCCAGATCAGCGTGCTCTACCCCGACGACGGCCTCCACCTTCGCGACGCCAAGCTCCAGGGCGAATACCGCAAGGCCGCGCTGGATAACGGCGTGCAGATCTGCTCGCTGGCGATCGGCAACCTCGGCCCGGGCAGCCCGATGAAAAGCGAGCCGGTGGGAGCGATCCGGATCAACGACGCGATCGAGGTGGCCGCCAATGTCGGCACCAACGACATCCTGCTCCCTTTCTTCCGCGAACGCGCACCCAAGGACGACACCGATTTCAACCGGATGATCGCCATGTTCAAGGAGATCGCCCGGACCGCCGAACGCTACCAGGTGGTGGTGGCGCTGGAGACCTCGATGAGCGCCGAGGAGCACCTGCGGATTATCGACGGGGTCGGCAGCGAGTATATCGGCGTGTACATGGACCCCTGGAACTGCTCATACTACGGCCACAACCCGATCACCGACATCCCGCTGCTCAAGGACCATATCCATCAGGTGCATGTCAAGAACCGCGACCAGTACATGGACGGTCCCAACGAGCAGGGGTTCAAGTGGCCCGAGGTGGCCGAGCTGCTCTACAAGGTGGGCTTCAAGGGATGGTACGTGCTGGAGACCAGCCTGCCCAGCGATAATATGATCGGCGACACGCGGCGCAATATCGACTACGTGCGCAAGCATTTCAGCATTCCGGCCTGAAGAGGGGCGCGAAAACCGCTGTCAACAGCGCGGGGCGGCATGAAGATTGCCCGCAGAAAGCAATCTTCATGCCGCCCCGCTAAAGAAAGAAAGGCAAATGCCCCTTAATATCACTTCCATAGAGGAAGGTAGATACTAAGCTATTAATGATTGGCATATTTATGGCCATTATAAGGTGGCGTAATGAGTTATAAAGCCAAACCGGTTTATTTATTTAATCCTGTGCGCAGTACGCCTCAAATAAGAGAAGCTATAGAATCTTTTTTTAGATATTGGCTTCCAATACATACTGAAGAAGAAGAACTGAACTTATTTCACTATACCACTCAAGAAGGCTTAACAGGAATTCTACACAGCCGTTCAATATGGTGCAGTGATATAAGTACTTTAAATGATCCAGAGGAATTGCAGTATGGTAAAAAATTGGTAGATAGCAAATTGAAAGAAAACATTGCAAAAGAAAGTAATGATCATATTGTAAAATTATTAAAAAGAATAGAAATGCATGTGAATGACTTTGATACATACCACAAAGTCTATATCGCATGTTTCTGTGAAAATGATAATTTATTGAGCCAATGGAGAATCTATGCGTCTAGAGGTGGTGGATTTAATCTCGGCTTGTCAATAAATGACAACACAAAGTATTCCCATAATGTTAATGATATAGGCGATACATCATATATCATATTGAGGAAAATAATATATGAGTACAGCCATCAAGAAGACATAATATCAAAATACATCTCAAATATAATGGATGGATCAAAGAAAGCTTTGGCGTGGTTTGATGAACATGGTTGTATTCCTGAAGCTTGGGCAGACATAGCCGCTCTGGAATCAATAAACGTACTCATTGATATAGTTACAACACTAAAAAACCCTGTGTTTCATGAGGAAAAGGAGTGGAGATTAATTAAATTCATGGAACCAGATTTTCGTCTTGGTCTCTTAAATTTTAGAAATGTAAATAATAGCATTACTCCATATCTAAATACTTTTTTATACGAAGATGCAGGCGATAAAATGGTATTCCCCCTCAAAAAGATAAAAATTGGACCAATGCTTGAGGAAGATAGTACAAAGGAAAAATTAAAATTGCTTGTAAAAAGTAAATCTGAGATTCAGAGCAAAATATATTTAGATGAAGGGAATGTTGAAATTTCAGGGGCAGGATTCAGCCTTAGATCGTAAATAACATACGATATAAAATTTTGGATTTCGTTCGAATCATCACCCCCCACTCTCCCAGAAATCCCAGATCATCGTAAACAAACCGTCCACGCTGTCCTGCAGATGGTGGCCGCCCTCGCCTTTCAGCAGCAGCACCCCGCTCCCGCCGCGGCAGCGGTCGTAGCAGAACCCGGTGATCCGGTCACCGACAGTTTTGATGGACGGTTCTCCCCCGCAACCCAGCGCACCGGCCCACAGCCCGGCCATTCTACCGGGTCTTCAGCTCCGCGCCTCCAGGCTGATATCCATGTTCAACTCATCGCACAGCTCAGCCAGCTCGGCCCGCAGCTTTTTCAACGGTACCTCGCCGGGGATTTCCGCATCCAGGACCATCCGGAACATCGGCGTACCGGTGACCGGCGCGTTGCTGGCCTCGGTTTCGAGGTTATCGATATTGACCCCGAACCGCGCCAGCAGTTCGGTGACCCGGAACACAATCCCCGTGCGGTCCATTCCGACCACGGTCAACTCATAAGGGATTCCCTCTTTGACCTTGTAGCCCGTCTTCTCGGCGGTGGGACGGATACTCAGCGAAAGCCCGGTCTCTTTTTCCAGCTCGGGAAGGCTGGCGGAGAATCCGGACACCGCCGCCGCCTCGCCCTCGATCAGCACCAGGATCGCGAATTCACCGCCCAGCACCGCCATCCTGCTGTCCTCGATACTGCAACCGGCGTTGAACGCCGCCCCGCTTATCGCCCTGGCGATACCCGGCTTGTCGGGGCCCACGCCGGAAAGCACTACGTATTCGCTCATCACTGCCTCTTTCGGTTTTCCAGTCCACTGTTGGCATTGTCGGTCCGCCGGATTATACTTGTATTGTTAAGATATCCATCCGGCCGGAGTTTATGCAAGTGGATGGGCCTGGCGGCAGCCATTCCCGTTCAATAACCGTGACAGTGACAATTACCGATTCCGCCGGAGTGGCGGTCCCGCTGGAGCAGTTCGCAACTGATCTCTGTGGTGTGGAGCAGGTCCAGCCCGCCTGTGTGCGCACCGCGCAGATTGTCGGGTTGCTGGCGTTAGTGCTGGTTGGAGTTGTCGCATTTTACTTTTCCGTCAGATAAGGAATCATTTGTGCCCAAGCTGCTGCTGATCATCCTCCTGCTGGCGCCCTTTGTCGCCTGGGACGCCGCGAGTTATGTCCTGCGCCAGCGCGGCGACACCAGCCCGGCGCGGCGCCAGGAAATCCTGCGCCATTTCAGCGAGCGGCAGATCGAAACCGGCAGGCAGCATCTAGTACGCCACAACAAACTCATGCCGTTCTACCGGGTGATATTCTACCTGTTCTACGGCCTCCTGCTGTTCGCCGGTCTGGGTGGGCGGCTTGAAACCGGGTTGCTGGGCGTGGCGGGAGGGAGATGGTGGGCCGCCCTACCGCTGTTCGTACTGATTCTGCTCGTTGCCCAGACCCTGCTCTATGTTCCGTTTTCAGCTTACCGGGAATTCGTGATCGAGCGCGAGATGGGCCTGAGCACGATCACCGCGGGCACCTGGATCGCCGACCGGTTCAAGACCCTGGCGCTCAACTGGCTGATCGCCACGCTGGTCGCCCTGCCCGTGCTGTGGCTGGTGCGCTCGCTGCCCGGTTCGTGGCCCCTGCCGGCGGCCGGGGTGATCCTGGCGCTCAGCGCGTTCGGGATCTGGATCACTCCCTTGATTATCGATCCGCTGTTCAACAAGTTCACTCCGCTGGAGGACAGCCGCCTGGAGGAGGATATCCGCGACCTCGGCGCCGGGGCCGGGCTGAATGTCGACAAGGTGTACGTGATGGACGCCAGCAGGCGCTCGCTGTACCTCAATGCCTATTTCACTGGGCTGGGCAACAGCCGCCGGGTTGTGCTCTATGACAATCTGGTGCGGGAATGCGGCCACGATGAGATCCTCAGCGTGGTGGCCCACGAGCTTGGGCACTGGCGGCACAACCATATCACCAAGGGGTTCCTGCTGGAGGCGGCGGGCGTAACTGTCGGGCTGTGGCTGCTGTGGTGGCTGTTGAACTCGGCGGGGGTCAGGAGCTTTTTCGGGCTGAGCGCGCCGGGCAGCCTGACCCTGGTTGTCCTGCTGCCGTTCCTGCTCAGTCTGGGCGGGACACTGGTTTCCCCGGCCATCAGCGCAATCAGCCGCCGGTTCGAACGTCAGGCCGACACCGCCGCGCTGGAGCTGACCGGGAACCCCGAGGCGTTTATCAGCCTGGAGAAACGGCTGGTCGAGCACGCCAAGGCCGACCTCCTGCGCCCGGAACTGCTGCACGTGTTCTACGGGAGCCACCCCCTGCCCGAAGAGCGGATCGAACGGGCCGAAAACTGGGCCATCTCCCGCTGACAGGCGTGCTGGCATGCCACGGCGTCCTTGAAAAAAATCGGCAATCTGTTTAACTTTATCCTCTGCCCGTGCAACAAATCCCCGACAACAGGTATGAGAAACAGGAGTAAGTTAGATGAGCAAGCCCAAGGTTGTTATCTCCGACTGCGACCACGGCACGGTGGAAGCCGAGAAGGAAGTTTTCGAGCAGGCCGGACTGGATTGGGAACTGCTGGACTGCCGGCGCGAGGACCAGGTGATCGAACAATGCGCCGGGGCGGCCGGTATCTTAAGCCAGTACGCGCCGATCAAGAAAGATGCGATCGCCGCGCTGAGCGGGCTGAAAGTGCTCAGCCGCTACGGCGTGGGGGTCGATAACCTGGACCTACCGGCCGCCACCGCAGCCGGGGTGGCTGTCTGCAACGTGCCCGATTACTGCCAGGACGAGGTCAGCACGCACGCAATGGCCCTGCTGCTGGATATCGTCCGTGGGGTCACCGCCCTGCACGTGGATGTCGATGCGGGCGGCTGGGACTTCCGGATCGCCGGCAGCGTGCCCCGCACCGCCGGACGAACCCTGGGCCTGATCGGCTTCGGCGCAATCGCCAGGATGACCGCGCGCAAGGCGCTGGGCTTCGGCATCAAAGTGCTGGCGTTCGATCCCTATGTCAAAGAAACCGACCTGGACGTGGAGTTGACCGACTTGGACAGCCTGCTGGGCGCCAGCGATTTTATCAGCCTTCACGCCCCCCTGACCGATGAGACGACGAAGATGATCAACGCCGAAACGCTGTCCAGGATGAAAGACGGCGTCTACCTGGTCAACACCAGCCGTGGCGGGCTGGTGGACGAGGCCGCGCTGGCCGAGGCCGCGAAAAGCGGCAAGGTAGCCGCCGCCGGACTGGACGTGCTGACCAATGAACCGCCGGAGCACGGCAATCCGCTGGTCGGGCTGAAAAACGTGATCCTTACGCCCCACACCTCGTTTTTCTCCGACGACTCGTTTGTGGAGCTCAAGCGCAAGGCGGCGATGAGCATGGTGGAGGTAATCGAGGGCAGGGAAGTCAGTTACTGCCTCAATCCGGACGTTCTGAAGGGCTGATGTCAAATCCCGCGGCAGGCCACGCCGCAGGCTGCCAACTTGACATCAACTCTTATTTATATGATAATATTCTGGTAGCTTTGATCTTGCTTTTTGCCTTCTCAGCCCGCTGTTTCGGGCCGGGGAAAGGACCGCCAAGACTTTCGTGAGCATGCCGATGGCCGGTAACGAACCGAAAAATAATTTCGAGTCGCTCGAAGAGCTGGAGCAGATCGAGGGAAACTATTTCAAGATGGATTTCTTCGTGGCCGGCTCGCTTGCTCTGTTTACTGTCTGGGTTTTCATGGCGGAGAAGAGTTTCGGCTGGACCCTGCTGCTCGGCGGGATGGCCATCCTGTTTTTTATCCGCGGAGTGCGCAACTGGAAGGGAAAAACCCTTCCAGCGCAGGCGACCCGCAGCGAATCCAGGCCGAAGGACGAATCCTGAATGCCTGCGCGGCGCGATAAGGTGCACCGGCTGATCACCCTGACTACCGATTTCGGTACCAGGGATGGCTACGTGGGCGCGATGAAGGGGGTGATCCTCGGTATCGCCCCCGGCGCGCGGCTCGTGGATGTGACCCACGATATTGATCACGGGCGGATCCGGCAGGCCTCGTTCCTGCTGGACAACGTGCTCGATTTCTATCCCGACGGGACGATCCATCTGGTGGTGGTCGACCCGACGGTGGGCAGCAAAAGACGCGCGCTGATTGTCGTTTCCGGCAACTGCGTGCTGGTGGGACCGGACAACGGCGTGTTCGAGCCGGTGTATCTCAGAGACAAGCTCTGGAGCTGCTATGAGATTGCCGAGAGCCGCTACATGCTGCCGGAAATAAGCCGCTCTTTCCACGGCCGCGATATTTTCGCTCCGGCAGCCGCGCACCTGGCCGCCGGGATTGCCCCGCAGAAATTCGGCCCGCCGGTGGATAACCCGGTCCGCCAGACTGGAACCCGGAGAAAGTTGATCGGCGAAGACCGGATAACGGGCAACGTGGTCCACACCGACAGGTTCGGCAACCTGATTACCGATATCACGGCCGCCGAACTGGATTCGCTGGAGTTCGACAGGAGCAGCCTGAGAGTTACGATCTGCGGCAAAAAGATCGACGGGCTCAGCAGCCATTACGCCCAGGCCGGGCGCGGCGAGCTGCTGGCGCTGCTGGGCGGCACCGGCAGACTCGAGGTGGCGGCCAACCTGGAAAGCGCAGCGGCCAAGCTGGGAACGATATCGGCCTACGCGGTAGTGACCATTACCAGGCAGTGAGGGCGGCACTAATATATTGACAGCGGGCGGAGAGAACATATCTTTATTGCGTTATTGGCCTCGTTGTTCCCGTTGCGGCGCGGCCGAAAAGCAGTTCCGGCTGTAACAAAACCCCACCTGTTTGCGCTTAAGATATTAAAGTTGAGTTTTCTGACGAGTTTTACCGCGCAAGGGCCGGATCGCCGGCTGCGTCGAATCAAAACAAATTTGCTAATGCTTGAAGTGTCCGGACCGGTGGGAGCCGATACGGGCGCTGAGGCTTCCGTTCCGGGGGCGGGGCCGGCATCCGAACTGGATTCAGGAGGTAGAGGCCTGATGGCTACCAGCCCGAAAGAAATATTCAATCGCCCGGTCGACACGACCTACATGGGCGCTCCGATCAACAACATGACCAAAGGCCTGCCCAAGGAAGTGGAATCGATCTGCCCCGAACCCGGCTGCATGAAAATCATCATGGCCAGGATGTTCGATGAAGACGGCAAGGTCTGGATGGAGAAAACCTGCCCGGACCACGGCTATGTCAAGGACCTGTACTGGTCGGACGTGGATTTATTCCTCAAGGCCGAAAAATGGGAGTTCGGCGACGGGAAGGGTCTGATGAACCCGATGAGCGAATGCTCCACCTGTCCCGATGACTGCGGAATCTGCAACCAGCACACCAGCCACACCTCCCTCGGCAATATCGACCTGACCAACCGCTGCAACCTGAACTGCCCGATCTGTTTCGCCAACGCGAACAGGCTGGGCAGGATCTACGAGCCCAGCAAGGAAGAGATTATGGATATGCTGAGGCTCTACCAAACCGAGCAGCCGGTCAGCGGACGGATGGTGCAGTTCTCCGGCGGCGAGCCCACCATTCACCCCGATTTCCTCGATATCCTCCGGGGAGCCAGCGAACTCGGATTCAGCCACATCCAGGTGGCCTCCAACGGAATCAAGTTCGCCGACGAGGATTTCACCATGCGCGCGGCCGAGGCCGGACTGCACACGATCTACCTCCAGTTCGACGGGGTGGAGGACAGGATTTACGAGCAGACCCGCGGCCGGGCGCTGATGAAGTACAAGGAGCGCACGATCGAAGCAGTGCGCAAGGCAGGGATCAAGATCGTGTTCGTGCCCACTATCGCCGCCGGGATCAACGAAGACCAGGTGGGTCCGATCCTGCAGTACGCCCTGGACAATATCGACGTGCTCAGCGCGATCTCCTACCAGCCGGTGAGCCTGACCGGCCGGCTGAACTGCGAGGATCGCCAGAAACTGCGCTACACCCTCCCCGACCTGGCACGCAACGTGATGGAGCAGACCGGGTACGTCACCATGGACGACTGGTATCCCCTGAGTTTCACCAGCCCGGTCAGCAAGATTATCAGCGCTCTGCGCGGAGCGGAGACTGTCCATATCAGCTGCCATCCCCACTGCTCGCTCGGAACCTATCTCTTTATCGAGCAGGGCACCAACCGTCCGGTACCGCTCACGCAGTTTGTCGACGTGGAGGGGATGTTCACCGAACTGAACTATCTGGCGGCCAAAACCCGCAGCAGCCGGTTCAAACAGTTCGCGCAGATGAATGCTTTCTACAAGATCCAGAAGTACTTCGACAAGAAAAAAGCGCCGAAAGGCATGGGCTTCACCAAGTTCCTGCAGACGCTCGACGGTTTTTTCGACAAGAATGCCGGCCGCGGAAAAAAAGACGGCACTTACACCAACAAAACCCTGCTGGTTGCCGGTATGCATTTCATGGACTCCTACAACTACGAGTTGGAACGGGTGCGCCGCTGCGTGGTTCACTACAGCACGCCGGCCGGGAAAATTATCCCGTTCTGCAGCTACAACGGAGGCCATTGCCACCGCAACGCGATCGAGGAAGAGTACTCGATTACGCTCGAGGAGTACAAGCAGCGGCGAAGGGAGGCTGCGCAGAATTAGCGCGGCTGAGTTAATTGCGCCGGCTGATTTGCAAGCGGAGATAGCAGCCTATCTCCGCTTTCCAATTAAGGTCCCGGTCCGGTCCGTCCCCGCGCAAAGGGTGCGGGAAACCAGGGGAGTACCATCTTGTGGGAGTCGGTCAAAAAGGCGATCGGCGATAACGGGAAGTTTCTGCTCTGTACGCACAGGGACCCCGATGCGGACGGGATCGGCAGCGAACTGGCGCTGTGGCGGGCGCTGGAGCAGATGGGCAAGCAGTGCGTAGTACTCAACCCGGACAGCCTGCCTGCTGCGCTCGATTTCCTCGACCCCGGCGGAGTCGTGCGCGGCTTCGACAAAACCGGGCCGGAGGAAAGCTGTCGCCTGCTGGACGAGACCGAAGTGATTTTTTTCCTCGACGCCTCCCAGTGGGGGAGGCTGCGGCCGATGGACGGCGAAGTGATGGCCAGAGCCGGCAAGGTGCTCTGCATCGACCATCACCCCGCCGATGAAGCGCTGACCCCCGGCTCGGTGATCAGGGACAGCTACTCAAGCACCGGAGAGCTGGTCTATGACCTGCTGAAGGACCTCGGCCACCCGCTGGACGGCGCGATAGCATTCAGCCTGTATACGGCCCTGGTCAAGGACACCGGCAGTTTCCGCTTCGAGAACACCGCCGGCCCGGTGTTCCGCATGGCCACGGAGCTGAGCGCGTTCGACGAAGTCAGACCCAACTACGTTTACGGCCTCCTGTTCGAACGAAGTTCGATCGCCGGTGTAAAAGCGTTGGGAAAAGTGTTGAATACACTCGGCCTGGCCTACGACAACCGGCTGGCGCATATCAGCCTGACAGCTGAAATAATGGAGCAGACCGGGGCCACCCTGGAGGAGACCGAGACTTTTGTCGATGTTATCCGCGCGCTGGACCCGGTGGAACTGTGTATCTATTTCCGGGAGCTGGACGGTGGACGGATCAAGGTGAGTTTCAGGAGCAAATCGGCCGGGATCAATGTCAACACCCTGGCCGAGAAATTCGGCGGCGGCGGACATCTCCGGGCCAGCGGCGCGGTGATCGAGGGCGCGCTGGAGGTGGTTGTCGCCCGGGTCGTCGAGGCAGCCGCCGAGTGTTTCGAGAACAGGGCAGAAGTTTGAGGGCGTGAAAATCAGGCGGACACGTCCTCGGTTAACGCACCACAGGACGGGATAAATGGCGATAAATATCGGGATCGATCTCGGCAGCGTCAGCGTTAAAGCGGCGCTGTATTCGACAGATAAATCAGACCACCGGTTTTTCTCTTCTCTCGCGGACAACTCCCTTTTCCAGCGGGTGGTGACCATTACCCACCCTTTCACCGGTGAAAGCTGCCATCTGGCGATCACGAATTACGCCAGGATTGCCGGTAACCCCATGCAGCAGGCGAAATCCCTGCTGGAAAAACTCGAGGAGCTTGTCGGCAGGCAGAACCTGGGCGAGGTGGTCGCCACCGGCTGCGGAGCCGGTCTGCTCAAAGACGAATACGGGGTGCTGATCCAGAACGAGTTCGCCTGTCTGGCCCGGGCCGTGGAGCTGATGCTTCCCGAGGTCCGGACCGTGTTCGAGATGGGCGGCGAGAACTCCAAGTATCTGCTCTTCGAGAAAGACGAAGCCGGCGGCGGCCTGGGGATTGTCGACTACCAGACCAACGGTGACTGCGCCGCCGGCACCGGCGGGTTCCTGGACCAGCAGGCCGGACGGCTACGGTTCAAGGTCGAGGAGATCGGCGATATCGTGCTGGCCACCGGCCGCGCCCCCAAGATCGCGGGCCGCTGCTCGGTGTTCGCCAAGAGCGATATGATCCACGCCCAGCAGAAAGGGTTCACTCCCGAGGAAATCCTCAAGGGCCTCTGCGAATCGGTCGCCCGCAACTTCAAGGGCGCGATCACCAAAGGCAAAACTGTCGAGCCGCGGGTTGCGTTCGTGGGCGGCGTGGCCGCCAACCGCGGCGTGGTCCAGGCGCTGGAGAATGTGTTCGGCTGGGAAGAGAACACGCTGGTGATCCCGGAAAACTACGCCTCCTTCGGCGCGATCGGCGCGGCTGTGCATGCCGAGGGAATCAGGCGAGGCGAGGACTGGAAAGGCACCGGGTTCAGCCTGGACAGGCAGAACGGTAAACGGCGCGAGTTCCCGCACGGCAGCCGGCTTTCGATGGAGAACGTGGTCCTGCTGCGCGACCGGATGGCCGCGCTGGACCCCGCTGAAATTCTCGAGCAGCGCGAGGCGTTCCTGGGAATCGATATCGGTTCGGTCAGCACCAACCTGGTGTTGATCGACACCGAATGCAATGTCCTGCGCGAAATCTACACCAACACTGAAAGCCGCCCGATCGAGGCGGTGGGACGCGGCCTGCGCGAGATCGAAACCGAACTCGGCGACAAGATTGTCATCCGCGGCGTGGGCACTACCGGCTCGGGCCGCGAGCTGATCGGCGAGCTGGTGGGCGCCGACACGGTCAACGACGAGATCACGGCCCACAAGACCGGCGCGAGTTTCGTGGATCACAATATCCTGGACCTCGGCGTGGACACCATCTTCGAGATCGGCGGCCAGGACAGCAAGTATATCAGTCTCGAAAAAGGCGTGGTTGTCGATTTCGCGATGAACGAGGCCTGCGCCGCCGGCACCGGGAGTTTCCTGGAGGAACGGGCCAAGGAACTGGGTATCCGGATCAAGGACGAGTTTGCCGAGATCGCCCTGGGCAGCGAAAACCCCCTTCGCCTGGGAGAACGCTGCACGGTGTTCATGGAGCGCGATGTCAACAGCTACCTTCAGCGCGGGGCTGAGCTCCAGCGCGTGGTCGCCGGACTGGCCTACTCGGTGGCGACCAACTACATCAACCGGGTCGTGCGCGGCCGCAAGATTGGCGAGGTACTCTTCTTCCAGGGCGGCACCGCCTACAACGACTCGGTGGCCGCCGCGCTAAGCTCGATCCTGGGCAAGCGGGTGATCGTGCCGCCGCTCAACGGGGTGATGGGCGCGCTGGGCGAGGCCCTGCTGGCCCGCCAGAAGATGCTCAAGAGCAGCGAGCGCAGCCGGTTCCGCGGATTCAATCTCGACCAGGTCGATTACAAGATCCGCGAGTTCACCTGCAACGCCTGCACCAACTACTGCCAGATGCAGGAATTCACGGTGGAGGGCGAGCGCACCTACTGGGGCGACAAGTGCAGCGAACGCTACCGCAAGGCTGTCAAGGCCGAGCGCCAGCCGGTGATCGAGGACCTGATCGATTTCCGCGCCAAGCTGCTGGTGGAGGACTATGACCCCGGCGCGGGCAAAGGCCCCGTGGTGGGTATTCCGTTCTGCATGTCGTTCTACGAGTGGATGCCGTTCTGGCTGCGGTTCTTCGGCGAACTGGACGTCAAGGTCCTGCTCTCCGAACCGACCACCAACCAGATCGCCAACCTCGGCCTGGAATGCGTGGTCAGCGAACCCTGTTTCCCGATCCAGGTGGCCCACGGCCACGTGCGCTGGCTGATCGACCAGGGGGTAGACCGCCTGTTTGTCCCGAACAACATCTCCGCCCCCGGCGGCGACCCCATGCGGCCCTCGTTCTTCTGCCCCTGGAACCAGACCCTGCCCTTCGTGGTCCGCGCCGCGCCGATTATCTCCGAGTATGCGGACAGGATCATGATGCCCACGCTGTGGTTCAACCAGGGCGAGGAAGCGGTTGCGAAATCGCTGTATGACTCGCTGAAAGAGGCGGGCTTGAAACACAGGCTGAAAGACATCAGAGGCGCCGTGTCGAAAGCTTTCGCGGTCCAGACCGCTTTCGGCCGCAGTCTCCACGAAGCCGGAGCGCGCGCGATGGCGGTGCTGAACAGCCACAAGGAGCATGGCATCCTGCTGCTGGGCCGCCCGTACAATATCTACGACAAGGGCATCAACCTCGAAATCGCCACCAAACTGCGCAATTACTACGGCGTCAACGTGATCGGCCTCGATTTCCTCAATATCGACGGCGTGGATATCAACGACATTCACGAGAACATGTTCTGGGGCTATGGCGAGAAGATCCTGGCAGCGGCGCGTTCGGTTCGTGACAAGCCCAAGCTCCATATCATCTATATCACCAACTTCAATTGCGGCCCCGATTCCTATATCAAGCATTTCGTGACCAAGGCCAGCGGCAGGCCGTACCTGAGCTTGCAGTTCGACGAGCATAACAACGACGCCGGGATGCTTACCCGCTGCGAGGCTTACCTGGACAGCAAGGGAGTGTTGAGACGATGGGGAACGACAGAGCAGGAAATGGCGGAAGCAGGAAATCTTTAAAGGGCCGCATCCTTTACGTACCCCAGATGAGCTTCGGCGGGGCGATGGCGTTTGCCGCCGCCTTCCGCAGCGTGGGGATAAATGCGAAAATCAGCCCGGACAGCGACGCACGCACTCTGGAACTGGGCAGGCGTTACACCAGCGGCGAGGAATGCCTCCCCGCCCCGGTGATGCTGGGCAATTTCCTCAAGCTTACCGAGCAGCCCGATTTCGAGCCGGCGAAGACGGCGTTTTTCATGCCCACGGCCGACGGGCCCTGCCGGTTCGGCCAGTACGCGCCATATATCAAGAAAATCCTGGGCGAGATAGGCCTGGACGACGTGCTCGTGTTCAGCCCCACCAGCAGCGATGGTTACGATGGCATGGGCGAGCATGGCAACAAATTGATGCGCAACGCTCTGCGCGGATTGATCTGCGCCGATATCCTGCGTAAAATGACCCACAAGACCCGGCCTTACGAAATCAACCAGGGAGATACGGACAAGGTTCACACCGAATCGCTCAGGCGGGTCGAAAAAGTGCTGGAAGTCGAGGAGACCGACACCGGGGAGCGGATGGACAAGCTGGTCGAGGCGATGACTGTCTCGCGCGACCAGTACCGTGCTATCCCGGCCCGGTTCAACCGCCGCCGTCCGCTGATCGGCGTGGTCGGCGAGATTTTCTGCCGCCTGACCCCGTTTACCAACGATTTCCTGATCAACAAGATCGAGGAATTCGGCGGCGAATGCACCCTGTCCCATATTGTCGAGTGGGTCTGGTACTCCAATACACAGCAGCAGAAACTTCTGAGCCAGAGCGGACAGCGCTTCACGGTCAAGATGCTGGGCGCGAAGATCAAGAACTGGATCCAGCAGAAAGACGAGCACGCGCTCTACGCGCCCTACCACGACGATTTCAAGGGCTACGAGGAGCCGGAAATCCATAAAATCCTCAACTACTCCCAGCCTTACCTTCCCCACCAGGGAGCGCTGGGCGAGATGACTCTCTCGGTCGGTAAAGCCGTCTCCCACTACCACCAGGGCTGCGACGGTGTGGTGGATATCAGCCCGTTCACCTGCATGAACGGGATTGTCACCGAGGCGATCTACCCGGTGGTGAGCGCGCAGATGGACAATATGCCGATCCGCAATTTCTTTTTCGACGGCAGCCAGTACGACGTGGACCGCGACGTGGGGATTTTCATGGAACTGGCCCGCAGCTATCAGCAGCGCAAACGGACCGAGAGGGTGTTTCCCGACCACTTCCCGGTCGAAACCGCGGCAGCGGTCTAGAGCGGGCACCGATCAAGACGGCAACAAACAAGCGCCCCGCAGGGTACTGACTCTGCGGGGCGTTTTGCACCCCCCGTTCAATTGATCCGGCTTTCCGGGCAAAATTGCGCCAGCCTGTCAATTGCATGATTTCACAGGCCCGAAAGTGGATTCCGGCTTCAGTCTTTCCTCTTGCCCTTAGCAGACGGATTGAATAACTTATTTAATCGTTCAACTTACCGTATTTTCTCGACTTGCGGCGGAGCCAGGTCCGATGCCACAAAAGGAAACCGGCCAGCATGTGATCCGTCACCGCTCGGTGTTCACACTGCCCACCCGGCTCAGTTTCTGGTCGCTGGTGCTGCTGACCGCGGTGTTTTTCGTCATGCTGCTGGGCTATTTTCTTTATACCCAGAGCCTTGTCCGCGACCTGGAACGCGACGAGTACGTGCTCAGCAAGGCTGTCGCCCAGTTCATGGTCAACGCGTTCGACATGCGCACCGGCCTGGAAGACCAGGAGCTGGTCAATATTTTCGTCCAGTACGGCAACGACACCGACGTCCTGCGGGAGCTGGTGGGCGAGTTCGACAACCCGCTGGCGATCACTGATTCCACCGGTACGCCCGTGATGTGGAAATCCATCGGCGTGCCGGAGGATATCAACACCAGGGACCCCGAGGTGCTGGCCCGGATCAAGGCGACGATTCAGAACATGGACCGCCAGAACCCGCCGATGAGGATCCTCAACAACGCGCTCGAGGAACAGTTCGTGGTCCACTACGGCGACCCGCCCGCGCTGACCCGCCTGCGCACGATCCCGTTGTACCTGGGCGGGATGCTGGTTCTGTTCGTGGTGATCGCCCTCTGGATCCTGCGCCGTCAGGCCCGCACCGAACGCAGCCTGATCTGGGCCGGGATGGCCCGTGAGAGCGCCCATCAGCTCGGTACTCCGATTTCGAGCCTCTACGGCTGGCTCGAACTGCTGAAAATCAAGCTCTCCGAGGCCCGCGCCCTCCGTGGCTCGGTAGACCTGGAAACGGTGGACCAGGTGGACGGCCAGGAGAAAGAAATCGTGGACGGGATCGGCCAGGATGTCGAGCGGCTGAGCAAGGTGGCCCACCGCTTCGAGCTGATCGGCCGGCGCAGCAGCTACGACCGCCTGGACTTGGCCGAGGTTCTGCGCGGCACCGAACAGTACTTCCGCGCCCGGCTGCCCAAGCGCGGCAAAATAATCGAACTGAAAGTGGAACTCGGCGAACTTCTGCCCGTGCGGGGTAACCCCACCCTGCTGGAATGGGCCTTCGAGAATATCATCAAGAACAGCATCGATGCGCTCACCGGCCGCGGGGGCATTATCCGGATCGAGGCCATGTACGACTCCGAGCGCGATGAGGTCGATATCATCTTCAGCGACAACGGCCCCGGCATTCCCGGCAATGTCCGCCGTCACATCTTCGACACCGGCGTGACCACCAAGAGCAAAGGCTGGGGCGTGGGCCTGGCCCTGGCCAAACGGATAATCGAGGAAAACCACGGCGGCAGGATCATGCTGACCCAAAGTTCGTCGGACAAAGGGACGGTGTTTCTGGTAACCCTGCCGGCCACCGAAACCAGCGACACGGTTAAACAATAAGGTGAAATCTTCAAGCTTATGAATTCTCAGCAACTGCTCGACAAGCTCAACCCGCCCCAGCGCGAGGCTATAACTCACGGCGAGGGCCCGCTGCTGGTGCTGGCCGGCGCCGGCAGCGGCAAGACCCGTGTGCTGACATTCAGGATCGCCTGGCTGGTCGGCGAGCTGGGCGTGCCGCCCTCGGATATCCTGGCCCTCACGTTCACCAACAAGGCCGCCGGCGAGATGAAAGCCCGGGTCGAAAACCTGATCGGCCAGGGCACTTCGTTGTGGATCGGCACGTTCCACAGCATTTTCGCCCGCATATTGCGCCGTGACGCCCAACTGCTGGGCTACAACCAGAACTACACGATCTACGACGCCGATGACAGCGAGCGGGTGGTCAAGAATATCCTCAAGGAACTCCCCGACTCGTTCCAGAACCTCAAACCCCGTCAGCTCAGGCATAAAATCAGCCGCTGGAAAAACGACCTCCGCATACCCGAGGATGTCAAAAAGGGGGGCGGCAACCCCGCTGATTCCCGTACAGCAGAGATCTACGAGCGCTACGAGCACGCGCTGAAAGAAAATAACGCGATGGATTTCGATGACCTGATCATCCGGCCGGCCGAGCTGTTCGCCAAGGCTCCAGAGGTGCTCGAGCGCTACCGCCGCAAATTCCGGCACATCCTGATTGACGAGTTCCAGGACACCAACCGCGCCCAATACAATCTCGTGCGGATGCTGGCCGGCAGCCCGGCCAACCTCTGCGTGGTGGGCGATGACGACCAGTCGATCTACGGCTGGCGCGGGGCCGAGATACGCAATATCCTCGATTTCGCGGAGCATTTCCCCGGCACCACGGTGGTCCGGCTCGAGCAGAACTACCGCTCGTCCGGCAACATCCTCGAGGTTGCGAATGCCGTGGTGGTGCGTAACCGCGGGCGCAAACCAAAAAAACTGTGGACCGAGAAATCCGCCGGAGACAAGGCTGTCGTCCTCGAGTGCGAGAACGAACTCGACGAGGCCGACCAGGTGGTGTCCCACTCCCGCCGGGCGACCGAGGAACTTGGCCTGGCCTGGCGCGAGCTGGCGGTACTCTACCGCACCAACGCCCAGAGCCGCGTGCTGGAGGAAGCGTTCAACCGCAACGGTGTCAAGGTGGTGATTATCGGCGGCCTGCGGTTCTACGAGCGCAAGGAAATCAAGGACCTGATGGCCTACCTCAAGGTGATTGTCAACCCCCGGGACAGCACCAGCCTCTACCGGATAATCAATGTCCCCGCCCGCGGGATCGGCCCGGCCACGCTGAGCAGGCTCACCCGGTTGGCTGTCGAGCTGGGCGAGCCGCTGTACCACGTGCTGGGCGAGGCCGACCGGGCAGAGGGTGTGGGCGGCAAGGTGGCCGGCACGGTGATGGAGCTGCACACGATGTTCGAGGACCTGCGCACCGCCTCCCGTACCGAGAGCGCAACCGCGGTGCTCCAGGAGCTGATCCGCCGCTCCGGCTACAACGACAGCATGGCCGAGCTGGATACGATCGAGGCCCAGGGCCGCATGGAGAATATCCAGGAGCTTGTCAACGCCGCCGAGGAGTACAGCGAGCGTTTCAGCGGCGAGGAGGGCGTGAGCTGCCTGGAGGGCTGGCTGGCCGAGACCTCGCTGGTCTCCGAGATCGATTTCCACGATCCGGACCAGGACTGCCTGACCCTGATGACCCTGCACAACGCCAAGGGCCTCGAGTTCCCGGCCGTGTTTATCACCGGTGTCGAGGAGGACCTCCTGCCGATCTCCCGCGCCTGGGAGGACGACGACGGGGAGGCGGTGGAGGAGGAGCGCCGGCTGTTCTATGTCGGGATCACCCGCGCCATGAAGCGGGTGTACCTCAGCTGGGCCTCCACCCGCAGGCGTTACGGAGTAATCACCGGCAGCGGTCCCAGCATGTTCCTGCGCGACATCCCCGACGAGCTGGTGGAGAAGGTCCCCAGCTTGCGCCGCCGGGCCGGTTCGTTCGGCGCCTATGCCCGCCGTCAGGCCGAAACGTTCGGCCGCGGAGGACGGGGCCGCAGCCCGATCGGGCCGCAGCCGCCCATTTTTGCCGCCCCCCGCGGCGACGGACCCGTCAACGGGGAGCAGCCGCAGAGCGCGGGAGAACCGGTGTTCGTGCCGGACCCGGGGGTGGATGAACCGAATTACCGCAAGGGCGAGCGGGTGGTGCACGGCACGTTCGGCAGCGGGACGATCCAGGAGGTTACCGAGAGCCTGGGCGACATCCGGGTCACCGTCCGCTTCGACTCCGGGTTCAGCAAGAAACTCGTACCCCGGTTCGCCCGGCTGCTGAGGGAGTAAATGGAGTATTTACAGAAGGAGCAATAAATATGAGCCAAGATTATAGTTCACAAAAGACTTATTTTGATTGGGTTAAAGAAGACGCAAAGGCTAGAAAAGAAGAATTAGAAAAGACCCTAAAGGCAGTTTTTTCTGCGTATCTTGAATTTCAGCAGGTTGAGGTTATTTGCTTCTCTGCAATGAGTGCGCATAAGTTAGCCAAAGCTTTATACCAAAAACCAATCATACTGAAGGCCTTGCTTGCTGCATGTAATATAGGAGAGCGTGCCCTGATTAGAGATTTGAATATATCTATTAGCACTTATGGGAAAAAAATATCACAAAGCAATGCTCAGATAATTGCGGGATATATAAAACCTTTTCTGCCTGATTATTTGGAACTTAATACTTTAGGGAAAATTGACCAGATATATTTCATTGATAAGGAAATCCGGAAGAAAAAGGGTACTTGGGAAAAAATAATCACTACTACACTGAATAAAGTCTGTAGAAAAGAATTTAAAAAAAGAAAATTTGAGATTGAAGGAGAGCAATTCGAAATAGATGCTGCCAGTCCAGCTAAAGGTGCAATACAAGTTGCCATTGACGTCAAAAGGATTGAGGCGAGAAGAGATATTCATAAACGGTGTGATGAAATTGCAAACAAGGCCTCTAAACTGAAAAATGCCTTCCCAGATTCTCTATTCTTTGCTGTTATCCTATTTCCTTTTCCTGAACAACACATCAATATTAAAAGCAGATTACAATCCAATAATATTAACAATGTCATATTCGCCGGAGACTCTAAAAGTTCAATCAATGATGCATGTAAGATGATAGATGCTCTTATTAAGGACAAGAATAAATGCTAAATCACACCAAACATTTTCTTATAAATGATGATGCTCGAAAAATATCTTACCTCGAAGATCAAAGTGTGCATTTAATACTTACATCTCCACCATATTGGACTCTAAAAAAATATAGAACTGAGATTGATCAACTAGGCAGTATTGAAGACTACGATCTTTTCGTCCTCGAATTGGAAAAAGTTTGGAAGGAATGCTTTAGACTATTAGTTCCAGGTGGTCGTTTGGTCTGCGTTGTTGGAGATGTATGTCTATCCCGCAGAAAATTTGGCAGACATCTGGTCGTTCCACTTCATGCTGATATTGTTACCAGTTGCAGAAAGGTCGGTTTTGATAACTTGAATCCAATTATTTGGCAAAAAATATCCAATGCCAATTATGAAGTTCAACGTGGTTCCAAATTTTTAGGTAAACCATATGAACCAAATTCAATTATTAAAAATGATTTTGAATTCATTTTAATGCAAAGAAAGCCAGGTGGTTATCGTAAACCAACAGAAGAACAAAGAAAGCACTCTAAAATTAGCAAATCTGACTTCAATAAATGGTTCAGACAATTCTGGAACTTGTCTGGTGCATCTACTAAAGATCATCCCGCACCTTTTCCTCTTAAATTAGCTTATCGATTGGTAAGTATGTTCTCATTTATTGATGATACCGTTCTTGACCCATTTTGTGGTACCGGTACTACTATGCTAGCAGCGATGCAAACAAATAGACATAGCATTGGCGTAGAAATTGATGCCGAATATTGCCAGTACACACTTAAAAGACTAAAGGCAGGATCAAATCAATTGTTCAGTAAATATGACATTAGATATTATTCTGCAGATGATTTGGATACCGTTAAACTCATAAAACAAGCCTGATCAATCCTAAATCATTTCCATTTTTTGTTGGCAAAACATCTGAACCATTCCCACGGGAGACCGCCATGAGCGACAACGAGAAGAAGATCGGCCGCCGCAAGTTTATCGCCGGTGCCAGCGCAGCGCTTGCCGCCGGCTCGCTGGGCGCGCCCCACGTGTTCGCCGCCAACGCCGACAAGCCCGCTATCCTGGGCGGCACACCCGTGCGCACCGAACCGTTCCCCTCCTGGCCGATGTACGACAGCACCGACGAGAACCTGCTGCTCGATACGTTCCGCTCCCGAGGCTGGTGCCGGCTCGGCAACGACCAGGTGAACTCGTTCGAGCGGAAATTCGCCGGGCTGATGGGCGTGACCCAGGCCCTGGCGACCAGCAGCGGCACCTGCGCGCTCAACACCGCGCTCAACGTGCTCGAGATCGGGCCGGGCGACGAGGTGATCACCACGCCGTACACGTTTGTCGCCACCGCCCAGGTGGTTTTCCAGGTGGGCGCGCTGGCCGTGTTCGCCGATATCGATCCCGAAACCCACATGATCGACCCGGACCGGGTGGAAGAGAAAATCACACCGCGCACCCGGGCGATCATGCCGGTGCATATCGGCGGCGGCGCATCCGACATGGACCGTCTGCTGGAGATCGGCAGCAAGCACGGCCTCCCCGTGCTGGAGGACGCCTGCCAGGCCTGGCTGGGCGAATGGCGCGGCCGGAAACTGGGCAGCCTCGGCGATCTGGGCTGCTTCAGCTTCCAGGAAACCAAGAACCTGACCTCCGGCGAGGGCGGCGCGGTGATCGGCAACGACAACGTGCTGATGGACATGGCGGCCAGCTACACCAACAACGGCCGTCCCGCGGGCACGCAGAGATCGACCCTGACCGGCTACCCCAACGCGGGCAGCAACCACCGGATGACCGAGTTCCAGGGCGCGATTCTCAACGGCCAGCTGCGCCGCCTGGAGGAACAGACCGAGCGCCGCAACCTCAACGGCCGCTATCTCGATTCCCTGCTGGACCAGATACCGGGAATCGCCGCGGCGCGCAGCTACGAGGGCCAGACGCGCCACGGCTACCACCTCTACATGATGAACTATGACAGCGCCGAGTTCAGCGGGATGAGCAAGTGGAAGTTCCGCGACGCGCTGGAGCGCGAGGGGATCCAGACGATCAGCACCGGCTACGCCATGCCTCCGCTCAACAAGCAGGGCTTTATCGAGCAGAAGCTGACCGGCAGGCATTACAAATATGTGTTCGGGCAGACACGGCTTGACAAGTGGCGTGCGGAGAACGAGTGCCCCAACAACGACAGGGTCTGCGGCGAAACCGGCCTGTGGCTGTTCCAGGCCGTGCTGCTGGGCACGAAAAAAGACATGGAAGATATCGCCACGGCGGCGGAGAAACTCCGTAAAGCCTCGGCGCAGATTGCCAAAGCCTGAATCGAAAGGAGTGCCAGGTGTCGGTAACGAGGGATGAAGTCGCCAGGATCGCCCGCCTGGCCCGGCTGGAGCTGGGAGAGGACGAGGTGGACCGCATGACCGCGGACATGAACGCAATCCTGGAACATGTCGAGCAGTTGAGCGAGGTCGATACCGAAGGGGTCAGCCCCCATTCGTTCCTGGAGGGCAAGCGTACGCCTGTCCAGCCGGACGAGGTGCGGGAATTCCCGAACCGGGACGAAGCCCTGGCCAACGCCCCCAGGAAAGAGGGCACGTTCTTTATCGTGCCCAGGGTGATCGAGTAATTTTGCAATGCGCGCCATTCAGATCAAATAAACGATTGTGGTATTGCGAAACGGAGCCGGATTTTGAGTGAGATACGAACATTGAGCGCCTCTGCGCTGGCGGGCAAGCTGTCCGGCGCAGAGCTGGGCGCCCGCGAGGTCTGCCAGGAGTTCCTGGCGTCGATCGGGGCGGACGGGCACAACTGCCTGATCGGCGTGCGGGCTGAACAAGCACTGGCCGAGGCGGAAGCGGTTGACTCCGCCCGCGCCAGGGGAGAAAAACTCCCGCCAACCGCCGGACTGCCGCTGGTGATCAAGGACAACATGGTGGTGCGCGGCAAGCTGCCCACCACCTGCGGATCTAAAATCCTGTCCAAT
>VRUH01000043.1:0-30746 GCA_019456185.1 Candidatus Glassbacteria bacterium
CGAAAAACTTAAATTACTGAAACCCAATCAACCTCAATTAGCTCTGTCCCTCAAATTTTAACCGGACAGTACTGAATAAAATTCACAAATCTCATTACTCTGGTCGGTCTGGTGAAATGGCTCAAAGATAAGATTGCGCCACCGCCCCGGCCGAAAGCCCAACCATCGTTGTATTGCCGCTACTATACACCCCAGTATATCGATAATTTACTGATTGACTCCGGGTTCCAGCCTCAGGTCTCCCTGGGCCACCTCTACCTGTGGCCGGAAATTTTAAGTAGATTCGCTCCCCTGCTAAAAAGACTGGATAGCCTTTTGTTTGAGAAAATTCCTAATTTGGCAAGATACACTTATGTCGGGGCGATTAAAGGCTGAGAGGAAGAGGATTGAGATACTAATTTACTGTTAATCGCATGCAACAAAGAGGAAAGCACTATTACGAAAACAAATGATGCTTACAAAACAGTAGCCAACACGAGATTAATTGTGTAAACTGTAACCTGATTCTCAATCTAAACATCTGTCTAGTGTACTAATCTGCCGTATTATTAATGGTCTGGTCTTTGGTCTGCCAATTATTCCGGGAGCTTTCACGAATGGAAAATCCGCTGGACGAGATATCCGCCATAGGCGAAGATATTAACGGATTCCAACAGAGATTAGTGCATGAGCCCCCTTTCAAAATTTGCTATAAGGTTATTGATGACAGAGAAGGCATCCGATCAGCTTTGCATCTGCGTTATGTTACCTACCGTCAAGTCAATTTCATCGGAGTCAATCGAGACCTGATTGATGTTGACGCCTACGACTACTATTCGACCATCCTGGGAGCATATCACATTGACGCCAGAAAGCAGACGCTGATCGGGACCATGAGAATAGTCAGTAAGAATGACGTCAGCAAAACGGCATGTTACATAAAAGAAATTGTCGAATCTGTAAAAAGCAAAAAAATACGTTTACAGACAGAGCGGGCAATGCCGTATCCATTGATGGAGTCATTTTCACTCCCCGATGGATTTCCGGATGGAGCAATTAATTCCAGAAAAGACAAAGGAAACCAGCCGAATTTGTTTGAAATATCGAGGCTCGCCATCCGCCCGGATTACTGGTTCAGAAGAATAGACGTGGGTCTTCATCACCTGTTGATTCTAAACAGTTGGGTTAACAGTTATTTACAGACTCACTTCATGGTGGCGGTACATCCAAGAACTCAGGCAAGATATGAGCGGATCGGCATGCAGCGCATCCCGGAAACTGGTAAAGTGCTGTATAAGCATGTGGACCAGTTTGCCATAGCCATGTTTGTCGATCTCGAGACACTCTTAGAGCGTGCGCGGAATTACCGTGAATCCTGTGAAGCAGTTTTTCCGCAATACAAGAAAGAGGGATACTTTTACAGGACGGTAGAAAAGCGTTTGCCTATAAATATGAGGCATAAAACCGATTAGCATCAAAGACCTGGCACCTGATGATTTAGCCTCCACAGTCTGCCTGGCTAACCCAATAGATTCGGCAGGATCATCAGCACGTACAGACTGGCCGACCAGGTGAACGATTTCCAGCCGTAACTCGGCCCGCGGCCATTCTCCGGGTCGGTCTTGAGCAGGGACACCGCAATTACCATCAGCCAGACCGCCCAGGCCGGAAAGCCGTATTCGACAATGACTTCGAATACCGCCGGCGCGATTCCCAGTTGCTCCAGGGCCGGCAGCATGGCCACAAGCCCCACACCCGCGCCAAACCAGCCGAGCTTCCTGTCGAACAACCGATCACCGAACACTGCGGCGCCGGTCAGGAAAGTCCAGAGCCCGAGGCAGATATTGGCGGTGTGCCCGCCCAGGGCCATGCCCGCGTAACGGTTGAACGCGCCTTCGATCAGGCCGATAGTCTCCACTGTCTGGGCCGACACGCCGGGCGCGGCGATCCGCTCGGCGAGCCAGGGGATCAGGATCGCCCAGCGGATGAAACCCATGGTCTGCAGGATGCCCGCCAGGACACCGAACAGGACGGCGAATTTAAGCAGGGTCCGGCTGTGGCTGCGGAACGAGCGGTAGAGAAAAACCGAGATCGCGATCTGAGAGAAACCGGTCATGGCCAGTATCCAGTAAACCGGCTGGATTACGGCCTGGCCCTGACGGTAGAGATAGAGCCTGTACTGGGCGGACTCCCGGAGCACCCCGGGGAACTCGAATACCGCAGCCAGGACGGTAAACCCGGTGAACAGGGCGATAATGTGGATGAAGATGAAAACGGCCGCGCCGTTGTACCGGCTTCTGTAATCCGCTGAATCCATCTCCTCACCCCCTACTTCCTCCGGCTCCACTCAAGCGGACCGAACGGGTAAGAGATTCCCCGCGCGGCCAGCATCCGCACCAGCCGCACCAGCGGCAGGCCCATCACGTTGAAATAGCAGCCGTCGACCTGTTCCACGAGCGTAGCGCCGTAGCCCTGGATCCCGTAGGCTCCCGCTTTGTCGAACGGTTCCTCGGTGGTCACGTAGCGGCGGATTTCATCATTGCTCAGTTCACGGAACTTCACCCTGGTCACCTCGAAAGAGCTGTCCGCGGGATTGCCGCCGGGGCCGGCCAGGGCGACGCCGGTATAGACCTCGTGGCTGCTGCCGGCTAGGCGGCCGACCAGTTCGACCGCATGCTCTAAATCACGGGGCTTGCCCAGGATTTCATCGCCGTGATAGACGATCGTGTCCGCGCCCAGCACCAATGCCTCCGGCTCTCCGGCTGCCACGGCCAGCGCCTTGCGTTCGGCCAGGGCGCAGACATGCGCTCCCGGCTCGACTGGAACATCGACGGCCTCGTCGATATGGGCCGGCAGGACGGTATGCTCCACTCCGATCCGGCGCAACAGTTCGGTGCGCCGCGGCGAGGCGCTGGCCAGGATCAGGCGGGGACGGCTGCTATCGCTCATTGGTTCAGTCGCTTTTCAGCGGTCGATTATCAGGGTCACCGGACCCTGGTTGACCAGTTCCACGTCCATCATCGCGCCGAACCGCCCGGTGGCCACCTCAACGCCCTGCTCGCGCAGAAGCTCGATAAACCGTTCGATCAATTTCTCGCTCACTTCAGGGTCCCCGGCCTTGATAAACGATGGTCTCCGTCCCTTGCGGCAGTCGCCGTAAAGGGTGAACTGGCTGACCACCAGGATCGCCCCGTCCATATCGGCCAGCGAGAGGTTCATTTTACCGTTACTGTCCTGGAAAATCCGCAGGCCCACGCAGCGGTTGACCATCCAGGCCAGGTCGTCCTCGCTCTCCTCTCCGTGCATCGCCACCAGCAGCATCAGCCCGGGACCGATACTGCCGGTAACATCCTGATCCACGGTAACCGAGGCCCTGCTCACTCTCTGGACCACCACTCGCATGCTTGTCGCTCCGGGCGGGAATGCTTAATTTGATTTTAACAAGAGTGATTGCGCGATGAACAATTTTCACCCGGCGCACCCGGTGTGTCAAGGTGGCCAGAGCGGGAGGCAAAATAGCATGGCCGGCGGTAGGCGGTACGAGCATTTCGAGCATACGGCCGATCTGGGCCTGCATATCTACGGCGAGAGCTTGAAGGAACTGTTCGAGAACGCCTGCGAGGCACTGTGCGCCCAGCTTACGGAGCCATGCCGGGTAATGCCCGCGGAAAGCAGGGAAGTCGAACTCGAAGCCAACAGCGGCGAGGAGCTGCTGCGCAGCTGGCTGGCCGAACTGCTTTTCCTTTTCAGCGGCCAAGCCTGGCTGGCGCGTAAGGCGGAGATAACGGAGATTACCCCAACCAGGCTGACGGCGACAATTTACGGCGAGCGCTCAGACCCGGTCCGTCACGAAATCGAGGTGGAGATAAAAGCGGTTACATGGCACATGCTGGGGATTGAAAAGCAGGCTGACGGGACGTTGCGGGGTACAGTCGTGCTGGATATTTAATGACTGCTATTCGGCTTTTTCAGCGGGCGGATTTTCGGCGGCTTCAGCCGGTTTCTCGGTTGCCTCAGCCGGTTTCTCGGTTGCTTCAGCCGGTTTCTCGTCTGCTTCAGCCGGTTTCTCGGTTGCTTCAGCCGGTTTCTCGGTTGCTTCAGCCGGTTTCTCGGTTGCTTCAGCCGGTTTCTCGTCTGCTTTCTCTGCATCGCCCTCTGTAGCCTTGGCCGGTGCGGGAGCTCCGTCGCCGGTCTTCTTGCCCGGTCCGGCCGGCGCTTCCTTGCCGTTGTCTTCCTTGTCTTTACTGCCGCCACCTACAGCGATTTTGATATCGTCGTAGTGGTCATCGTAGAACGAATTCAGCTTTGGCGTAAGCATCTTGCAGCGATGGTATTCTCCGACGCCCAGATCGCCAAGCGGCTGGATCAGGTTGACCGCCCGTACCGAGAGTTCCAGGAACCGACACTTGGTCACTCTTTTCTTGCAGACGAAAAGTGTCGAGCTGTAGAGACCGGTCAGCGGGTATGGTACCGCGGCGTCGTAAGGACATTCTTTTACCAGACGGTCCAGCTCGGAATAGAAGTCGAAAATATCTGTCAGTTCCAGACCCAGGGTGAGCGCTTTTACCGCCCGCTCGTTGAGCTGTTTATCCATCACTCTGACATTCATATAATCGATAATGTCCTTGGTGGCAGCGGACTCTCCGAACAGGCCGTCCTCCCGGCGCAGAAACATCTCCGCCACCACCAGGATATTGGACAGGACAGGCTCGTTCTCCTTGCTCACGAAATCCCGCTCCTCCTTCTGCCAGCCGCACAGATGATGGATCGCCTGGAACACTTCCTCGCCCAGATCATATTTCTGCAGGCTCGTCACGTTTTTCTGGATCGCCTCCCAGTATGCCTTCTGCCGATCCTCGGCCTGGGCGCCGATAATCCTGTCGCTTTCCATGACCGCGCCCCAGTTATGGAACAGGCCGGCTGTCATGTACCTGACAAGCAACTCCGGGCGATTGTTAAAATGCTGCTCGTACTGCTGAGAACAGGCTATCGCCGCGACAAAGATACCGGTATTCAGCGCATGGTCGGCGAATAAAATTGCCCGCTGGTTCTCGACGCACTCACAGACAAATCTGATCCGGAAAATCTCCAACGCTATTTCGTCGCTTTCCAGCACCTTGTCGGCCAGTTCGTCGAACCGGGGAGTAAGATTGAGCATCAGTTTCTTGAATACGACAACTTTCTGTCGCGAGAGGAACAGGCTTTTCAGCTTATCCTTGATACTCTTGCGGAGGTTGTCCAGCAGCTTGGGTGAGGGTTTGATCCGGATGTCGAAAGTCATATCCGGATTGGACTCCCGGAATTTGAGCAGCCGGTTGATCCTCTCCCAGGAGAACTCCGTCCCGGTCGGGTAAAGTACCGTGCCCTTTTCGGAGCGAAGGTCATTGGCCAGCTCGATTCCCTCCCGCACCGACTGGGTATTGATCGGGTGGAAATTGCTGAACTTAAGCAATGCGTTCAGGCCGCCGACCAGGATCGAATCGGATTCGACAATGAACAGGCTGTTGATGTCGAGATCTTCTTTCTCAGCCACGAATATTCCCGGTGAAAACGCTTGCAAGCAATCCAGATCGGTCAAGCAGAAACGGCAAAATCGTAAAATAATATTTATACTTTCTTGCCGAAAAGTCAATTAAGTTGAACCAGACTTACCAGGCAAGACCGGGGATTGGTTCAGGCCGCCGGTTACTCGAAAAAGATTAGCGGCTGCACAGGCAAACGGCGATATTAAACTGGATCGTTGATCACGTCTCGATACCGGCCCAGGCAGCCACACGGGATGGGATATCGCTGGTTATCCGAACGAGTTCGTCAAGTTCGACCGGAGCCGGGCTGGCATAGACAGCCGCGATTAAAACCGATACCGGGTTTGGCTCCAGATCGGCGGTAACAGAGGCCTGACGGCCCCGCGCGTGAATGCTGCAAAGGTCGTCCCGGCCACGGAAGCCGGCAAGCGGCTCGTGCGAAGAGAATCCCAGCGCGGAGCGGATGAAAACCGTGCAGCCGCTCAGCGGCGACCGTCCCCACTCCCAGTCTCCGCCGCTTCGGGCCTCCGGAGTCTCATCCGGCGCGAGTCCCAGTGTGTAAGTGTGCTCGGCGGCGATGATCCGCGCTTTGCCGCCGTAGCCAACCCGGTGGGCGCGCCACTGGATTTCTCCATCGATCAGCATCATGCTCTCCACCTCGATTTTCTCCTCGCCCAGCACGGCGCTCCATTGCCATTGGACGCCGTCATCGGAACGAACCGCGCCGGTGAACGGCGTGTCGCGACGGGCGTAGTTGCCCGCGCTGTCGCTGAAACTCAGCGTGCAGTCGGGCGCCATCAGGCCGCCGGCCAACTCCACGTTGAAAGAAAAGTGGCTGGAATAGGAGAAGTTATAGTACTTGGAGCGGTAGCCTGCCGATTTGTCGCAGTCCGATTGCCAGATTTGGACCTGGCCGCTGTCCCTGTGGCCCGCAACGAGAATATCCGGTCCCTCGATCAGGTAGCGGAAATCCCCCTGCTCCACCGGCAGAGCCTCCTCGGGTGCGCTCCAGAAACTGTCGTCGTCGCCCAGGCTGGCGGCGAAAAACGCCTGCATGCCCCAATAGGGATGACCGTTGTTGATATAGCTTTCCTTGATCGAGGTGCTGGAGTGCGGAGTCATCGTTTCCCGCAGCTTGTGGTTTTCTCTGTCCCACGCTCCGGCCTCCCAGAGAAACGCCAGGTTGCGGTTGCAGATCCGCCGCAACAGTCCAGTCGAATACGGCCACAGCCCCAGGCCGTGGCCCAGCACCAGCGGTGTAAGCGTGCCCCAGCGGTAGATCAGCGAGCGGCCCCACATCACGTGGCTCCCGTTGCCGCCGAACAGGTAGGGGGTGGTGCGCAGGAAATCGCCGAGCCGGGCGCGGAACCGGCTGCGCAGTTGCGGGAACCTGTCGCCGATCACCATGTCCCAGTAGAGATTATGGCTGGCGAACACCCAGAAGTTGTAGTAGTCGTACTGGTCGCCGCTGGTGGTGTCGGTATACCATCCGCTGCCCGAGTACATGCTCTCGATCGCGGCCAGGTCGTCGCGGAACCAGTCCTCGTCTCCGTGGAACTCTTCCCAGCGCTCGCCCAGGGCCATCCTCACCGCATGGTTGACCGCCGTGAACAGCGCCCAGTTGTTGCGCCGCACGTTGACCCGGGTGCAGTTTTTCAGCCATTGCTGGATATTGCGCCGCTCGCCCGCGCTGAATTCATCCATCAGACGGTCCCGCACCAGCCAGAGGCTGAACGCGACAATCGAGCTTTCCACCTGGCGCTGGTCCCAGTCGGTGGGGCTGGCGTAACCCCAGAAATCCCTGCTGGCCGGGTCCGTCCCGTGGCGCAGGGCCGAGAGGAACACCTCGCGCAGGTCATACGTTTCAGCGTCCACGCTCAACGCCTTGTCACTGTCGGGACCGGCGATTACCGCGGCCAGCGCGGGCAGAATCCGGCTCACCGAATCGCAGGTCTGGCCGCGGACAGAGAGGAAATTGTCCAGGATTGTCCCGCCGGCGTAGTCGCAGACCGCGAACGTGTCCGAGGTCCGCAGGGCGTTGCGCAGAAACCCCTCGAGAATCGTGTCCAGCACCCCGGCCCACTGCTGCCGTCCCCAGCCGGACTGCTCGATTTCAACCCTCACTGTCTCCCGCGATCCGGCCCGTGGAGGATTATCGCCGGACGTTTCACCGCCGCCACAGCCGAATTGACTCAGCAGCAGTCCCCCTCCGGCGGCCGAGGCGGTCGCACCCAGGAACCTGCGGCGGGAGATCGGTTTGCACTCTCGGGATACGCGGCGGTTGGACATCGGGGCTCCAGGCAAGGGTACTCAGCCGTCGGGATTTGAGTATCCACAGATTATACAAGCCGGCGATGGCCGCGGCAAGGGCGCGGTACAACCTAAGAATTATGTAACCATCAACCGGCCGGAAGTGTATAGAAGCGGGTATCTTTATTCAGATTCCAAAATCCTTGACACTCTACGCCCGGATGATACTAGTATAGACCTTCACGGACCGGAAAAGTGATCCGGCGGAGTCGGTCCGGGGAAAACGGCGGGGAGCCGACTGGAGAAGCGGATGAAACTGGTAAAAATGTCAATTCGCAGGCCCGTGACGGTGACGATGCTGATGGTCACGTTGGTGCTGTTCGGCGCGGTGGCCTATCAGCGCCTGCCGATCAACCTGCTGCCCGATATTAGCTACCCCACCCTGTCGGTCCGCACCGAGTTCGTGGGCGCGGCGCCCGAGGAAGTGGAAAACCTGGTCACCCGCCGGATCGAAGAAAGCGTGAGCGTGGTGAACAAGGTTATCCGCATCTCCAGCCGCTCGCGTCCGGGCCTCAGCGATGTGACCGTGGAGTTCGAGTGGGGGGTCCAGATGGATTTCGCCTCGCTGGAGGTGCGCGAGAAGCTCGACCGCCTGCGTCTGCCGCAGGAAGTGGACAGCCCGGTGATCCTGCGCTACGATCCCAGCCTCGAACCGATCATGCGCCTCGGGCTGACCAGCGCTGAGATCGACCTGATCGCGTTGCGCACGATGGCCGAGGAGCGGCTGAAAAACCGGCTGGAGACTATCGACGGAGTGGCGGCGATCGAGGTCTCGGGCGGGCTGGAGGAGGAAATCCACGTATCACTCAACGAGAGCCAGCTGGCCTCGCTGGGCCTGACTGTCAGCCAGGTCGCCAGCAGGGTTGCGGCCGAGAATGTCAACCTGACCGGCGGCACGCTCACCGACGGCGAGGCGGACTACCTGGTGCGCACGCTCAACCAGTATAAAACACCCGGGGAAATCGCCGATATCATAATCGTCCGGCGCGGCCAGGCGCTGATCCGTCTCTCCGATTTTGCCACGGTCACCCGCTCGTTCAAGGACCGCACGATTATCACCGAGGTCAACGGCAGCGAGAATGTCGAGCTGGCCGTGTTCAAGGAGGCCGACGCCAACACGATCCTCGTGGCCCGACGGGTCCACGAACGGCTGGAAGAGATCCGCCGGGATTACGGCGCTTCCAGCGGAATCAAGCTGGCGGTAATCACAGACCAGAGCCGGTTTATCGAACAGTCTATCACCGAGGTGCTCAAGACCGCGATTATCGGCGGTATCCTGGCCGTGATCATCCTGTTCGTTTTCCTCCAGCGCATCGGTGCCACCGTGATTATCGGGATGGCGATCCCGATCTGCGTGATCGCCACGTTCTTTTTCATGTACATCTCCGGCGTCTCGCTGAATATCATGTCCCTGGGCGGTCTGGCGCTGGGTGTCGGCATGCTGGTCGATAACTCGATTGTCGTGCTCGAATCTATCGACCGCTACCTTCGCCAGGGCCACAGTCCGCCCGAGGCGGCCGATGAGGGGGCCAGCCTGGTGGGCAAGGCGGTGACAGCCTCCACCATGACCACGATCTGCGTCTTCCTGCCGATCATATTTGTCACCGGCGTGGCCGGCCAGCTGTTCACCGACCAGAGCCTGACAGTCACCTACAGCCTGCTGGTCAGCCTGCTGGTGGCGCTGACCTTGATCCCGATGATGAGTTCCGGGTTCAGGGGCGGCCAGTCGTTCGGCTCCGGGCAGCAGCATTCCGCGCCGGAGGGAGGAGAAAATCCCGCACCAGAGCACGGCCCGCGCCCGGGCCCGCGCTGGATCTACTATCCGGTGGATGCTGTCGTCGGGATACTGAAAGCCGTTTTCTACTGGCTGCCGTTTGCGCTGCTGACGATTGTCAAGTGGGTGGGGCTGATAATCGGCTGGATTATCAAGGGACTGATCAGCCCTCTGCTGTACCTTTACGGCAGGCTGTACGGCAAGGTGGAGTCCAGCTACGAGCGCCTGCTGCCTTGGGTGCTGGCCCATCGCCTGCAGACAATCGGGCTGGCGTTGCTGATGTTCGTCTCCGCGGTGGCGATCTTTCCGCGGCTGGGCATGGAGTTGATCCCCGAGATGAGCCAGAACGAGATTCAGGTGGGCCTCAAGATGCCGGTGGGCACGCCGGTGGAACGCACCCGCGACGCCCTGGCCCGCATGCAGCGGATTACCATGCAGGAGCCGGAGGTGAAGCTGGTTTATATCTCCGCCGGGCTATCCAGCATGACCGGCGGCGGCCTCAAGGAGGAACGCGAGGATATCGGCCAGATGAATATCATGCTCAGCGGCAACCTCGGTCGCGAGCAGGAGGACGAGTTGATCGAGCGGCTGCGCGAGCAGTTCGAGTTGATCCCCGGCACGTCGGTAAAGTTCGGCAGGCCAGTGCTCTACACCTACAAGACTCCCGTGGAACTGGAGATCAAGGGCTATAACCTGGCTACCCTGGACCGGATTTCCGACGAAGTCGCCGAACGGATGCGCACTATCGAGGGCCTCTCGGATATCAAGAGCAGCACCGAGGGCGGCAACCCGGAAATCCAGATCTATTTCCGCCGCGACCGTCTGGCCTCCCTGGGACTGGGACTGAGCCAGATGGCCGGCGCGGTGCGGGGCAAGGTGCTGGGCGAGGTGCCCACCGAGCTGCACAAGCTGGGACGCCAGGTGGATATCCGCGTGCGGGTGGAGGAGGAGGACCGCGACCGGCTCGAGGATATCCGCAACCTGACCGTGGCCCGGGTGGGCGGACGGCCGATTACTCTGGAAGCCGTGGCCGACCTTAAAGTGGAGCAGGGACCCAGCGAAATCAGGCGCGTGGACCAGGAGCGGGTGGCGGTAGTTTCGGCCGGGCTGGCCGGAATCGATCTGGGCGCGGCTATCGAGCGGATCGATTACGCTCTGGCCGATATCGCCGTGCCGCCGGAAATCTCGCTCAGTATCGGCGGTCAGGGCCTGGAGATGAGCCGCTCGATGGACAGCATGATTTTCGCCATCTGCCTGGCCGTCTTCCTGGTTTACCTGGTGATGGCCAGCCAGTTCGAGAGCCTGCTGCATCCGCTGGTGATCCTGTTCACGATCCCGTTCGGCCTGATCGGCGTGATCTGGTCGCTGTATGTCACCAGCGGCGTGATCAGCGTGGTGGCGCTGATCGGCGTGGTGATGCTCTCCGGAATTGTGGTCAACAATGCGATTGTGCTGGTGGATTATGTCAACGTGCTGCGCCGCCAGGGCAAGAGCAAGCACGAGGCGCTGACCGAGGCCGGCAACGCCCGCCTGAAACCGATCCTGATGACCACCGCCACAACCGTGCTGGGCCTGCTGCCGATGGCGATCGGGCTGGGCGAGGGATCAGAGGTCCGCGCGCCGATGGCCGTGGTGGTGATCGGCGGGCTGCTGGTGGGCACGTTCATGACCCTGCTGCTGCTGCCGACTGTTTATAGCTTGTTCGACTGGCGGGATTAGCGGGCAAGACCAAAGCAGGACAGCCCCTGTTTCCCCCGCTACTATACAAGGGGGATTTTAAACCCTGGCACCCAACCCGCCAAGTGAACAGAAATCTTCGCCGCTCAATTTCCCCTCAATAAAGGGGGTGCCCTCGGAGCGGGCGGGGGTTGTCACTCAGGTTTTCCGACGAAATGTCTCATTTTACCACCAAACACCGGAAACATTTGCCCCGCGGCCTTTGTGCGCTTAAATTTGCTGCGTAAACCAACCATGTCCAACCAGAAACTCTCACCAACACGGTAAAATTCCTCGGAGGCCCACCTTGCAGGAGACCCCAGGCTTAATGGAGCAAATTACCGACGCGGTCGGCTACCTGAGCAACCTGGTCTGGGGCCCGCCGATGCTGATCCTGCTGGTGGGCACGGGAGTCTACCTGACTGTCATCCTGCGGGGCCTGCAGTTTACGACCCTGCTGCCATCGCTGCACCTGGCGCTCGTCAAGCGCCGCGACCCCGGCAGCGAGGGCGATATCAGCCACTTCCAGGCACTGATGACCGCCCTGGCCGCCACGGTGGGCACGGGCAATATCGCCGGGGTGGCCACCGCCATTCATCTCGGCGGACCCGGCGCGCTGTTCTGGATGTGGATCACCGGGCTGTTCGGAATGGCCACCAAGTACGCCGAGGCGCTGCTGGCGGTCAAGTACCGCACTACCGACAAGCGCGGACTGATGTGCGGCGGGCCGATGTATTATATCAGCGAGGGTCTGGGCTGGAAATGGCTGGGCGTGCTGTTCGCCGTTTTCGCCACCGTGGCCTCGTTCGGGATCGGCAACATGGTGCAGTCCAACAGCGTCTGCGATGCGATCAACACCACGTTCGGTATCTCGCCAACGGTTACCGGGCTGGTGATCACGCTCGCCACGGGGCTGGTGATCCTGGGCGGGATCCGCTCGATCGGCCGGGTGACCGGGCTGCTGGTGCCGCTGATGATCGTGTTCTATATCCTCGCGGCGCTCTACGTCCTGATTGCCCGGGCAGACCAGCTCGGCGCAGCGTTCGCGCTGATTTTCCAGCAGGCGTTTACCCCCACCGCCGCCGGCGGCGGGTTCGCCGGGGCCACGGTGATGATGACTATCCGGATGGGCGTGGCGCGCGGTGTGTTCAGCAACGAATCCGGGCTGGGCAGCAGCGCGATCGCCGCGGCCGCGGCCCAGACCAGGCACCCGGTGCGTCAGGCGATGGTGTCGATGACCCAGACATTTATCGATACGCTAGTGGTCTGTACGCTGACCGGGCTGGCGATCATAGTCAGCGGCGTCTGGGACAGCGGCGACACGGGCGCCGGGCTGACCACGATGGCGTTCAACGCGGTAATCCCCGGCGAGGTGGGCGGCTGGATCGTGGCGGTGAGCCTGACCCTGTTCGCCTACAGCACGATCCTGGGCTGGAGCTACTACGGCGAGAAGAGCCTGGAGTACCTGGCGGGCGAGCGGGCGGTGATGCCCTACCGGCTGGTGTTTACGCTGGTGGTGATGGTGGGGGCGGTGTCGAAACTGAATTTCGTCTGGCTGATCAGCGACGTGATGAACGGGTTGATGGCCGTGCCGAACCTGATCGGCCTGCTGATGCTCAGCGGGGTGGTGGTGAAAGTCACCGCCGGTTATTTCAACTCAAAGTCATCCGGTGGACTTTCCTGATCGCCTTGAATATCATCTTGCCCTGCTGGGTACGGTGCTCGCTGATCAGCAGTCCGCATGAATTCTCGATCAGGTCGAACAGTTCCTTCCGGTTGAAACGGGAGAGTTCGAGTCCTCCCTCGCTGCCCACCGATACTTTCTCCCAGCGGAACAGCCTGCGGAACCAGGGCAGGTACAGCGGCAGTTCGGTGATTATTTTACGCCGGCAGAACGCGGTCAGGCTCTGCAGCAGCAGCCGCGCGGTGTCCTTGGGGTAGCAGGCGATTATCCCCGTGCCCACGATCAGGTCGAACTCCTCGGTGGTGGGATATGGGTTGAAACTGCGGTAGATGATGTTGGGGTATGGGTTGAGCCTGCTCGCCAGCTCCGCCAACGCCTCGGTGGGCGCGGTGCTGACCACGTCCACCTCGCCGTTCTCGGCCAGCTTGCGGGCCAGATAGCCGGTCCCGTTTTCCAGCACAAGCACCCGGGTCTCGTGCAGATCGCGTGTGTGGTCGAGCATACCGAATACGCGCTCGGCCATCGCCTGGCTGTTCCGGCTGAATACCTGAGCCGCGTCGAGCTGCTTTTTCTCCGCCTGCCCCGGCTCGACCAGGGGCAAAACCAGTTGCTCCAGCCGCTCGCTGAGCCGCTCCGAGAACTGGATAATCTGCTGTTCCGCCACCCTGGCCTGGTTGCTCATCCGTCACCGCCGCAAAAGATTGCCCGCGTTCAAAAAAGCCGGGGCGGCCATCCCCGCCGGTAACACCGGAGGGGATGGGAACCGCGGCCCGGCCTGGTGATTCGTTGCAAGTTCAGCAAATCTCTTCCATGCCTTCATTATACAGGCCTGGGAGTACCGGGCATCGCCACCGGCCGCACGGGCGGATTACTGCTGAAATGGTAATCGTCGGGGACCAGCGAGAGCTCGCTGGTCATCATCTCGTCCCAGGTAATCAGCTTGCCGGTGTAGGCGGCCTCGCGGCCCATCACGCAGGCCAGCGTGCTGTCGACAGCGTAGTCCAGGGCGTCGTTGCGCGCCTTGCCGCTGCGGATCGAGTCCTGCAGGACCTCGTGTTCGAGCACCGTGGCGTTATGCCGTTCACGGTAGCGGAAGGGGTTCTGCCCGCGGATAGTGCGGCCGCTGTCCGACTCGCCGAGGGTACCGACAACCCGGTTCTCGTTCTTGTTCTCGCAGTTGGCGATCTGGCGCAGCATGCAGTGGACATGGATGTCGTTCGGGTACTCGTAATCGACAGACATGTGGTCGTAGATATTGCCGAATTTCGGGTCGGTGCGCACCTGACGGCCGCCGTTGGCGACCGCGCTGATCGGGTGTTCGCCCAGCGTCCAGTTCATCCTGTCCACCTGGTGGACCACCATCTCCACAATCTGGTCGCCCGAGAGCCAGGCCCAGTAGTACCAGTTGCGGCACTGGTATTCCATCCTGCTCCAGCTCGGGTTGTCGCCGCGGTGCCAGAGGTACCCACCCATGCGGTGGATACTGCCGGCCTTGAACTCGCCGATAGCTCCGTCCTGCGTGCGCTTGATTACCTCCTGAATCCCGGGGCTGTGGCGCGACTGGAGGCCGACCACCACGCTCAGGCCCTTGTTCTTGGCGTCTTGGGCGCTGGCCCGGACCTTACGGCAGCCCACGGGGTCGGTGGCAAGCGGCTTCTCCGCGAACAGGTGCAGGCCGCGCTTGACCGCTTCCTCGAAATGCAGCGGGCGGAAACCCGGAGGGGTCGTCAGGATCACGTAATCCAGGTCGGGGACCGCCAGGAGCTGTTTCCAGGCCTCGTCGCCGGAGAACATGTGGTCCTTGTCGACCTTGATATTTTTCTGCAGCTCGCCGGACAGTTCACGGGAGCCGGTCTTGAGGGCGTTAAGGCTCTTCTCGATCTGGTCGGGAGCGACATCAGCCATCGCCACTAGGTCGACACTGCCCTTGCCGGCCTCGATTGCGTTGGCGCAGGCTCCGGTGCCGCGGCCGCCCACCCCGATTGCGCCTACCCTGAGCTTGTCACCCTGGGCCCGGCCGGTATTGACGAACGGGAAGGCGCTCAGCGCCGTGGCTGCCACGGCCCCTGCCGTAATGAATTCCCGGCGGGACAGGTTCTTGCGATCTTGAGTCGACATTTATCCTCCTGCTGTGTTAGGTACGGACTCAATCGTCGGTGTTTCCGGATATGTCGTGAGAGCGCAGGCGGGCCGGTGCGCCGGAGGGGGTACGATGACCAGCCTGCCTGCTTTGTTCAGAATTTTTAAAGTATCACTTTAGCCCCGGCTAAGCAAGTCGGCAGCAGTCCGGGAACGGCTCATGTTTTTTTCTTTTTCCCCTCCTTGTTCGCCCCGCTGGCCTCCATGGCCCTGCCGATCTCGGCCAGCAGCTTCTCGTTGCCGGTCGGCTCGGCGATCTCCCGGGCCTTGCGGCAATATTCGCGGGCATCGTCCAGACGGCCGGTGCGGATACCGGCCTGGGCCCTGAAGAGCGACGCCACGGCCAGGTGATCGTCCATTCCCTGATCGGCCGCCAGCGATTCGCCCTCCTCGATCATCCGCGCTCCCTCCTCGTGCCTGCCCAGGCAATCGAGCACCTCGCCCCAGTAAAGCAGGTCCTGGATCGTGACCGGCAGATTTCCGTGCTGACGGGCCAGGTGCAGGCTCTCGTCGAAATAGCGCAGGGCGCTCTCGAAAAGACGGAGGTTGTAATAGTAGATCCCGATCGTGGAAAGCAGGGTTGCGACATAGGAATAATCCTGCTCCTCGCGGGCGAATTCCAGCGCGCGAAGGTAATGTTCCAGTGCCTTTGCGACTTCCTTGATCTCGTAATATGCGTTGCCCAGGTTGGCCAGCCAGACACCCTGGTTACGGATATTCCCGCTGCGGCTGGCCAGGCTCAGGGCCTGGCGGTAGTAATCGATAGCGGTCTCGTATTCCTGCAGGGAGAAGTACACCGAGCCGATATAGCCCAGCCAGTTGCCGGTCTGCTGAAGGTCTCCCGAGTTGCGCAGGGCTTCGAGCGCCTTGTGGAACAGTTCCAGGGCCTGGTCCGTATTTTCCTGCTCGTAAAGCAGGCGGCCGAGGTTGCTGAGGGCTGTAACCGCGGCTGTCTCATCACGACGCTCACGGGCCAGCTCCAGCGCCTCCTCCAGCGTGGACCTGGCCTTGTCGAACTCCCCGGTACGCTGCTGAATAAAACCCGCGTTGAGCAGCGCCTCCAGCCGCTGGTCCGGGAAATTTTTTTTGCCGCAGAGCTTGAGCGCCCTGCCAAACGTTTTGCCCCCCTTGTCGTAGTCTTCGCGCTTGATCTGAAGGTTGCCTAGGGCCAGCAGGCTTTTGATTTTCAGGTAGGGGTCATCGCACTGGAAGGCTGCCGCCCGGCTCTCCTCGAAATACCTGGCCGCCCCGTCCCAGTCTCCCCGCACCTGCATCATCTCGCCCAGGGCCAGGCTGGCCTCGAACAGTGCGTTGGGGTGTCCTCCGCCTGCGGCCAGACGATGCGCCGCGCCGAGCATGCCCAGCGCTTTCTTGCTGCGACCGGTTCCCATGACAGCCCGTCCCGCCTTGACCATCAGCAGCGCGTGCACGGCCGCCGCCTCTTCGGCGTTGCTGCCGGTCAGCTCCAGGCCGTTGCGGGCCAGGGCCTCCTCGAACGAGCGCTCCGCGCCCTCGTAATCCTCCAGCAGCAGCAGCCGTTCGCCGGAGGCGAACAGCATCTCGACAGCCCAGTCGCTTTTCAGCAGCCAGGCCCCGGAAAGCATCGCCGCCGTGGCGAAAGTCATGTCGCGTCCCTCGTCCTCGGCCAGAGCGAAAAACATTTCAGCGCAGTGCTGACGCAGCGTGGAGAGCCGATCGGCAGGGATCGTATCCAGAACGATATCGGCCACCAGGGGGTGGACGAACCGGACGGACCCATCGGCGGCGGGTCCCGCATGCGGCATCAGCAGGCCGCGGTCGGCCAGCGAGGCCAGGACTCCCTCCAGGTCATCGGTGTGCTGGGCGCCGCGCGAGAGCAGCCCGGCCAGCATCTCCACACAGGAGTAAGGGCCCAGCACGGCGACCGCCTGCAGTAGGCCGCGGCGGAGAGAATCGAGATGGCGGAGCCGTTCGCGGACGAGGCCGGAGATATCGATAACGTCGAGGGCGCGGGTCCGCGCCTGCAGGGCGCCCAGCAGTTCCCTGCGCAAGGAGGAAGCCCTTTTTTCCGAATCCCGTTCGGCAAGCAGCCGGTAGCTCTCGATCAGGAACAGCGGATTGCCCGGCGAGCCCTCGATAACCGCATCGCGCGAGCGCCGGGTCAGCGCGCCGCCGCCGGCTTTTTCCTCCAGTTCAGCCAACAGCTTCCTGCGGCTGTGGCGGGAGAGACGGCCGAGGGAGAACTCCTGAAACTCCTGGAGGTAATCGAACCGGGCGCTGAAAGGTCTGGTGCTGGAGGTAAGGATCAGTAACGGCCAGAGATGTTCTTTCTTATGGACGAGGTGCACCAGCAGTTCAAGGCTGGTCACCTCGACCCGCTCCAGGTCGTCGAAATGAAGAACCGTGACCGGCAGATCGCTGTCGCCGCCGGCCGTGGCCCGGGTGGCCTGAAGGTAGTGTCTGACTGCGTTGAAAACCTGCAGTTTCCCCCGGCCGCTGCGCCGGATGCCGGTGTAGAACTCCACCGGATACCCGACTCCCAGCAGCTGTCCGAGCACGGGCAGGGTCGTCTCGGCGTCAAAGATCTCACGGGGGAATTTAAACGATGTAAACGCGGCCAGCCGGGCCTCGAGTTTTTCCTTGCGGGCGTATTCGCTTTCCCACAGCGACATTTCGAGATCGGCGGCCAGCGCGCTGCTGAACGTGCCGAACGGGAGAGTGGAGGAACTGTCGGCGCGCGGAGCGATATAGCGCAAGTGGGAGTGTTGCCTGGCCAGAAAAACCAGCTCCGAGATCAGCCTGGTCTTGCCGATACCTTCCTCGCCGAACACGTGAATCCAGAGGGCCTGGCGTTTGCGGGGAGAGTCGAGGAACTCGCGGATCCGCTTTCCCAGCGCGTTAAGTTCCTTGTCCCTGCCAATCAAGGCGAGATCGAGCATTGCGGGATGCCCCGGAGGTGATTGGGGAGGAGAAAAATTTGCCGGTATCGTCAACAAAAGATAAACAGGAAAAATTGCCGGTACAAGCAAAATCAGCGAAATGACCGGTTGCCGACAGCACCCGTGACATGCCACCCGGCCTCGGCATGCGTACGTATATACTTTACTGATTTTATCTTATTCGGGGGAATATTCGAAATATTTATCCTCGTATCAGCTTGACAAAGGAAAGCGAAGCGGGGTATAGTTGAAATGTGGTTTGTTTAAACAATCTCAAACTCAAAGGGAGAATTACCGGGAGAACACAGTTCAAGCTGACAGAACGCGGTCGGCACCGCGAAGCCCCAACAGAGCAAACGGGCCGGCATGGAAAGAGCCAGTAAACTGAGATTTTATCCGGGGAGTTGAATGGCTCAGCGAGATTTGAACAAGGTAATCCTCATCGGGAATATCGGCCGCGACCCAGACATTCGCCAGACTGACAACGGTAGCGTGATCAGTACATTTTCCCTGGCCACCAACACGACGTGGGTCGGCAGGGACGGTGTGCGCAACGAGCGAACTGAATGGCACAATATCGTTGCCTGGAACCGGCTGGCGGAAATCTGCCACCGGATAATCCGCAAGGGCGACCAGATCTATATCGAGGGTCGGCTGCGCACGCGAAACTGGACCGATGAGAGCGAGCAGCGGCACCATCGCACCGAAGTTATCACCGAGCAGATGATCAAGCTTTCCCATCACGGTGAAAGAGGGCACGACGGGGAGGAGGGAACGGAAAACCGGGCGACTGATAACGGGGACAAGCAGTACAGTGGCAGCAGCGGTTAGGGACCGGGCGAACAAAGGAAGCAGACAAGCGAAACGGAGAGAATTACGATTACGGGCCGTGACAAACAGAAGAAAAAACCGGCCGCCGCACCGGCGGACAAACTGGATGCACTGAGGATTGCGTTGCAGCGCAACACGAAGCCGTCCAACAAGTTCATGAAAGCGTTCGAGAAACTGATGCGCAAGGACGGCGAGCCGGACGGTTGAGCTGATTGCGTGATGGAGCGAAAACACAAAGACAAAGGCACTCTCCGCAGATTGTTATCGCCGCGAGTGCCTTTGTGCATTAACTTACATTTCCGGCAGCGCGCCCGAGGTTATTCCTTGACTACCCAGACCTTGACCTCGGTCTGGACTTCCGGATGAAGCTTGATCAGTACTGTGTATACGCCGAGCTGCTTGATCGGCTCATCCAGGATCACTCTGCGCCGCTCGATTTCGTGTCCCTGCTTGGCCAGTTCACTGGCGATATCCGAGGCGCTGACCGAACCGTAAAACTGCTCTTCGTCGCCGACTTTGACCTGGAACGTGAGCGAGATATCCTTCATCTGCCCGGCCAGCTTACGGGCCGCCTCGGTTTCCTGCTCGACCAACTGGTGGGCTTTTTTCTTTTCGAATTCGATCCGCTTGAGATTGCCTTTGTTGGCAGGGTAGGCCATATCCTTGGGGATCAAGTAGTTGCGGGCATGCCCCGGCGCTACTTCCACCACTTCGCCGATTTTGCCCAGTGCCTCGATATTCGAGCGCAGGATTACTTTCATTCTTCCTCCCGGTCAGACTGTCTATCTTCAGATTTCACCAGATTAGCGTAAAGCATGCACAATTCCACCGGCCCCGTCTCAAGCCTGAGAGACGTTGCGGCGGAAATCTATCCAGGTATCCAGCAGCCCCAGCGCCAGGTGAATCATCACCAGCGGCGTAAAGCAAAGCACGATTGTCAGGAGCCGCAGAAAAATTCCTCCCTTGCGCTGCAGAACGAAATGGAAGATCACCGACAGGCCGCGGATCACGTACAGCACGCCCATTACGAACAGCAGGTTAAGCGAGAGCCTCAGGATCAGTTCGCTGCCGCCGGCGAGCACTCCGCCGGCCAGTCCGGCGACAACCGCCCAGATCCAGTTGTCCTCGAACCGGTACTGGATGAAACTGCTGATGCCCAGCGACAGATGGAATTTAGAGCGTCCGTAGCGGCGGAACACGATCACCGCCAGAAAAAAACCGGCCACCATCATCAAGCCGAACTGGCCCGGCATCAGCCGGACAACCAGCAGGTTCATCTCCTGCCAGGCGATTTCCTGTTCCACGTCGCCCGCGGCGCTGTCGGAGGCCATCTGCTGCAGCATCTGCTGCGACTCCAGCACGCTGCTTTCCAGTTGGGCCCAGCTTTCCCAGGCGCCACTGGTTACCGCAACCGCGGTCAGCGCCGCACCCGCGGCACAGCCGACAAGTGCGCTGGAGGTCACGGAACTGAAATAGTTGCCCTTGAGGCAGTAGACCGCAACCAGTGCGCTGGCAGCCGCGAACAGGGCCAGCAGGGGGTTGTACCAGATACCGAATGCGACAATGGGCACCAGCGATAGCGCCGCCAGTTGACGCCAGCGCAGCCTGTTGTCGCAGCAGAGAACCAGCAGTCCCAGCGCTCCTCCCGCTCCCACCATCAGAAACGGGTTGGTTACTGCAATCGCCGCCGCGATCGCCAGCGGCAGCCAGGTCGTGCGCCTGTTGGGTCGGACCATCGGAAGTCACCCGTACGTGCGGCGTTCTCCGGCCTCGCCGGAGCCGTCGGTTTAGCCCTCGAATTCGCCGATATACGGCAACAAAGCCAGATAGCGCGCCCGCTTGATAGCCGATGAGAGCTGACGCTGGTGCTTGGCGCAGGTACCGCTGGTGCGGCGTGGTACGATCTTGGCCCTCTCGGTGATATAGCGGGCCAGCATCCTGTAGTCCTTGAAATTGATAGCCTTGATTTTGTTTTCACAGAAGTTGCAGGTCTTCTTGCGGCGACCGTCCATCGATCTGAACCTTCTCATCTAGCCATCTCCCTTAGTAAATATTCACTGCGGACACCCGTCGATCCCCGTTCGGCGTCACCCGGTTTAGCCGGTCGCTGACGGGGAGAGGCGAAGAGCTTGGGCAGTTATTTTTTACCGCCGTCATCGCCCGAGGCCGGTTTCTGCGCCAGCACGCGCTCGGTGTCGGGATCGTAGATCACGATCAGGCTGCGGATCACGATGTCGTTGATCTTCAGCCTGCGCTCGATCTGCTCGAGCGCTTCGGACTCGGCGTTGAAGCGGTAGATACGGTAGAAGGCGTTTTCCTTCTTTTTCAACGGGAAGGCCAGCTTGCGCTTGCCCCAGTCGATAGTATCGCTCTCGATAATCTCCGCGCCCTGGGCGGTGAGGATTTCGAGCACGCTGTTGAAGGTGTTGTCGACCTCGGAATCTTCGATAGTCGGGTCAAGCAGGAGGACGATTTCGTACTTCTTCATCGGCCGTCTCCCTTCGGTCAGTTAGGTCCCCGCCACAGCCGTCGCGGGAACAGGGGGTTAGTGTACTGTAAGCTGAAGCGAGGAGATAATTTAGGCAGGAGAACAGTAAAAAGCAAGGTTAATTGCGCAGACAGCTTAAGATCAGTGAAATATTTGTCCAAATTAACGTATCGTTCGTGTAATATTTCAGGGGCCAGCGGAGCGGAACTTTTGTGACTTAATCATGTAACATACAAATAGAGCGGTTTGCGAAAATCGATGCAAACAAGTATGATTGATCAGATACTTTCCCGACCCCTGACTGTTGATCGCGCCATTTTCCGGTAGCGGGGTGCCCTCATGCGGATCGATGCGACAGGATTGCTCAGAATATTTCTGCCGCTGCTTTTCCTGCTTGCGCCGGTTATCTCCAGCGCGGCTGAATCCCCTTCCGGCATGCCGGCAGACAGCCTGTTTAAACTTTCCAAAGCTATACTCCAGCACGGCGACACCACCGGAGCCATAACCACCCTGGACAAAGTGCTCGATGCCGATTCTGACCACTGGGAGGCCCGGCTGGCCCGGGGCAGGCTGTATCTGGCGGCGGGTGAAAAAAACCGGGCGAGGGCTGAGTTCAGGCACGTACTCGGCTCAAAAATTGACCGGTTGCGCTCCAAGGCGTGGATCGGCCTGGGCGATATCGTGGCCAGCGTTCCTTTCAAAAAATGGGACGCCATTATTAAGGAGTATCTGTTTGCGATAAAAGCTGACCCCACTAATTTAGAGGCCTATCACCGCAGGGCCGAAGTAGCATTCGAACTAGGTGATCTCAAAGGGGATGGAGATCCCAAGGGATTTCGCATCGCCAGCGAAATGCTGCTGCACCTGATCTGCATCGAGCCGACCTACAAGGAATCCTATCCAACCTGGCGGGACAGGATACTGGACAAATATAACAAGGAAAAACTCAGTGCGGCAGAATGCCTTGAGTCCTATGTCGAAAGTCATCCGGACTACGCTCATTGGCTGCTGGATGCGGCCGGTTACCGCTACGAGACGGACCAGATTGACGCCGCCCTCGCCGCGCTCGACAGGCTGGAAACTGCCGAGCCGGGATTCAAGCCTGCGGATAGGCACCTGTTGCGCGCCCGCTGTCTGGTGGAACTGGATGACACCTCCGGGTTCGAGGACGCTTACCGGCGCTCACTGGAAGCCGCCGAACTGGAAGGAGATTTCGAGAGGCTGGCGGTGGATGCCCAGGCGATTTTCCGTCCCGAGGAACAGCTTAAAGCCGACAGCCTGAAAAGCGCGAGGCAATGGGCGCGGTTTTTCCGCACCTTCTGGGGTAGGCGCGACCCGGACCCGCTCACCAGACGTAATGAGAGGCTTTTCGATCATTACAAACGGCTGCGCGAGGCGCAGAAAAAATATTCGCTGAACGACCCCTACTCCAAGGCGCTCCGGTCCCGGGATTTTTACCGCCGGGATGCTTTATTTTCGGGTGCAGCCGGCATGAGCTACGACTACGATCCCGACCTGTTTTTCAACCGCTATCCCGAACTGGCCCTTCAGCAGCGGGGACTGCTCTATGTGCGCCACGGCCCGCCGGATCTAATCAGCAGACCGATCACGGGAGACTTGAGCAGCGGTATCCTCCACGAAGAAGTCTGGTATTACGGAGGTACGTTTTTCCCGTTCAGGGAAAGTAAATGGGGCAGCTCGATCGGAGACTATGCTTTTATCCCTTTGTCTGTCAACGGGGCGGGGAACATGACCAGGGCGATGGAGACCGAATCGTTCGCCGAGCCCTTGCCCACCCTGGAGCAAAATTGCTACGCGGTGGATTTCATGGCCCCGGACGGCTGGACCGAATTCGAAACCTACCAGTCTCTGGCGGTGGATGAAGTCGAGCTCGCCAGCCCTCCGGGTGTGAGCCTGGCCGTGTTCGATAACGGCTGGCGGGAGCTTGTCCGCGACAGCCGTGCGGCGGTCCGGGTGGAGGACGGCGAACGGGAGTTGTGGATGGGAGTCAACAGCGTGAAGGTAAAACCGGGTCCGCGAATATTCGCCGCGCGGATGGAAGTACCCGGAAGGCGGGTGCTGAAGCGCCGGGATATTGCGCTGAAGTCTTACCGGCGGGGCAGGATTGACCTCAGCGGGATAGTACTGGGAATCCCCCTGCCTCCTTCGGGAGGGGCGCATTCCAGGCTGGGAGTCGAGCTGCTTCCCCGTCCCTCACTGGAGTACGCGGTGGGCGAGATCATGACCGTCTATCTCGAAATCTACGGCCTGCGAAGGGGAGATAGCGGGCAGAGAAAGTACACCGAGAGCGTTACGGTTACCAGAGTTGGTGGGGATGAAGGTGTGTTAAGCGCGATATGGAAATTATTTTCCGGGGGTGAAAAACGCGCCAGCAGCCTGACCCTGACTTTTAAGCGGGAGCCGGTGATATCCGGTGAGACAATACCGGAGACGTTCATTGTGGACACATCGCTGCTGCTGCCCGGAGACTACCGGATGAAAATAGAAATTATCGACCAGGCCAGCCAGCAAAACCGTCAGATCGGCTGCTTCTTCCGTCTGGATTGAGCGCATAGATAAGGACCGAAGAAATCGTCTGTCCAAACGAAAGAGGGCCACGGCATACCGCCGTTGCCCTCTTTTGCATAGCACTATTCTGTTGTTCCGGCCGCTCTTTACATGTGGATCGCCTTGAACAGCGGAGCCAGCACCAGCGAGATCACGCTCATCAGCTTAATCAGGATATTGAGCGAGGGGCCGGCGGTGTCCTTGAACGGATCGCCCACCGTGTCGCCGACCACCGCGGCCTTGTGGGCGTCGCTGCCCTTGCCGCCCAGCGCGCCGGCCTCGATAAACTTCTTGGCGTTGTCCCAGGCGCCGCCGGCGTTGGACATGAAAATCGCCATCAGCACGCCGGTCACTGTCACTCCGGCCAGGACCCCGCCCAGCATCTCGACACTGTAAAGTCCGAAGGCGACAGGCACCAGCACGGCCAGCAGGCCCGGCGCGATCATCCGCTTGATCGCCGCGGCGGTGGAGATATCCACGCAGCGGGCGAAATCGGCCTTGGCCTTACCCTCCATCAGCCCCGGGATATCCCTGAACTGGCGGCGGACCTCCTCGATCATCTCGAAAGCGGCCTCACCAACAGCGGCCATCGCGAACGAACTGAACAGGAAGGGCATAAGGCCGCCGATGAACAGACCGGCCATCACCTTGGGATCGGTAATATCCAGCACGGTGATCCCGGTGGTGGCGCGGAAAGCCGCAAACAGGGCCAGGGCGGTCAGCGCCGCCGAGCCGATAGCGAATCCTTTGCCGATTGCCGCAGTGGTGTTGCCCACTGCATCGAGCTTGTCGGTGCGGGCGCGGACCTCGCTGCCCAGGCCGGCCATCTCGGTGATTCCGCCGGCGTTATCGGCGATCGGCCCGTAGGCGTCGACCGCGAGCTGGATACCCGTTGTGGCCAGCATGCCGAACGCGGCGATAGCGATCCCGTAGAGCCCGGCGCAGGCGTAGCTGATCATCACCGCCAGCGCCAGCACCACGACCGGCAGTGCGGTGGAACGCATGCCCGTGCCCAGGCCGGCGATAATGTTGGTGGCCGCGCCGGTTTCGCTCTGCTTGGCGATATTCTGCGCAGGCTTGCGGGCGTCGGAGGTATAGTACTCGGTTATCAGGCCGATCGCCGTACCGGCTATCAGCCCGGTGACCATCGCCCAGAAGATATTGATCGTGGCGTAGCTGCCCGCGTCGCCGAAAATCTCGAACCGCCCCTGGGGCATCGAGCGGACCACGAAATAGCTGATCGCGGCCATCCCGACCGCCGCGCCGAACGTGCCGAAATTGAGCGCTTTCTGCGGGTTGCCGCCCTCGGAGGTGCGCACGAAGAGCGTGCCGATAATGGAAACGATAATCCCGATCCCGGCCAGCATCAGCGGCAGCAGGACGAAGTCGATACTGAACGAGCCGCCGATAGTGATCGTCGCGCCCAGCACCATCGAGCCGATAATCGCGCCCACATAGCTCTCGAACAGGTCGGCTCCCATCCCGGCCACGTCACCCACGTTATCGCCCACGAGGTCGGCGATCACGGCCGGGTTACGCGGATCGTCCTCGGGGATACCGGCCTCGATCTTGCCCACCATGTCCGCGCCGATATCGGCGGCCTTGGTGTAGATCCCGCCGCCCACGCGGGCGAACAGCGCGATCGAGCTGGCGCCGAGGCTGAAGCCGCTCAGCACGGGCACGACCACATCGCGCAACTGGCTCTGGACTTCCAGGCCCACGCCGAGGACGTTACGGTAGATAATGAACAGCACGCTGAGGCCCAGCAGGGCCAGTCCGACCACGCTCAGGCCCATCACCGCTCCGCCGTTGAACGCCACGCCCAGGGCGCCGGCCAGGCTATCGCGGGCCTTGTTGGCTGTCCGCACGTTGGCGCTGGTGGCCACTCGCATGCCGAAAAAGCCGGCGAGGCCGCTGCACAGAGCACCGATTATGAAACTGACCGCCACCAGGGCCTGGACCTCAGCCTTGTAGCCGACTACCAGCAGGACCGCGACAGCCAGTACGAAGATGCTCAGCACCTTGTATTCACGGCTCAGGAACGCCATCGCCCCCTCGCGGATATGGCCGGCGATGGTGACCATCTCCTCGTTGCCCGGATCGACGCGGTTGACGCTGGAGGCTTTGATGAACGCGTAAAGCAGGGCCAGCGCACCGGAGGCCGGGATAAAATAAATGAAATTTTCCATCGCTCCTCTCCTGGTAACTCTAAATGAATGCTGCTGTTGGATAAAAAATCAGCATGAATTGAAACGGCTCATTGCGGCTTCGATACCATCCCTGAACGCGACAAACACGGCCTCGGCGGCATCCTCGAACCTGTCCAGCACGGCGTCTTCTTCTTCCGGCTCGAACGGGTCGAGCACGTAATCGGCCAGATCGCCTGAAACGCGCTCACCGGCAACTCCGAAACGGAGGCGGGTGCATTCATCCGTACCCAGGGCTTCGATTATGGACTTGAGGCCTTTATGGCCTCCGGCCGAGCCCCGCGGTCTGATCCGGATCGTACCGGCCGGCAGGTCGGCCTCATCGTAACAGACGATCAGGTTTTCCAGCTTGAAGGGTCTGCGGCGCCACAATGCGCTAAGCGCAACACCGCTGCGATTCATGAACAGGATGGGTTTGACAAACAGGATTTCCAGTCCCTCGGCGGCGCCTTCGGTGACAAGACAGTTCGCACTCCTGGAGAAATCATCGAGCCCGAGCTTGTGGGCCAGGTAGTCCACGAACCAGAAGCCGACATTGTGTCTGGTGTTTTCATAGTCCGGTCCGGGATTTCCCAGACCCACCACCACTCTAAGGTCGGATTCAAGCTGAGGCTCTATTATTTCCCGCTCTCCTTATCTTCCTCGCCGGCATCATCCGCAGCAGGCGCCTCGCCGTCCTCGGCCTCCTCGCCCTCAGGCAGCTCGCCCTCGAGCAGTTCCTCTTCCTCGGGTTCAGGCTCGATTATCACGACCGGCGGGAGAACTGTTACGACCGTGCGTTTGGGGTCGGTGATTAATTCAAATTCACCGGTTTCGATATCCGAGACGTGGATGCTGTCGTGCATGTGCATCTCGCCGATCTCCACATCGATCTGCTCGGGAATAGTTGTCGGCAGAACCATGATTTCCAGCTCGCGCAGGACATGCTGGACCAGGCCGCCCTCCTGGGCAACGCCGATCGGATTGCCGTGCAGGACAATCGGCACGTTAACCGGAATCTTACGGTCCTTGGGCACGGAGTAGAAATCCACGTGGTGCAGGATTGGTTTGAACGGGTGGCGCTGGACCTCGCGAATCAGCGTCTGGTATTTCTTAGTTACGCCGCCACTGAGTTCGAGATCGATAATCGTGTTCTCGATCGAGATGTGGTTCAGCAGATGAGAAAGCTCCCGCTCATCGATCATCAGCGAGACCGTTTCCTCATCGTGGCCGTAAACAACGCCCGGCACCAATCCCTCGCTGCGCATCCGGTGCATCTCGCCCTTGCCGAAACGGTCGCGGGTCCGGGCTTTCATTACAGGGTTCTTGCTTGTCATCATACAGCTCCTGAAGTTTATGTCTGCAGTTTAATTTGTCAGTCCACGAACAGCGTGCTAACTGACTGGCCCATATGGATATAGCTTATCGCCTTGCCCAGCAGTTCAGCCACCGACAGGACTTTCAGTTTCGGGAATAGTTTTTCCTCGGGAATCTGGATCGTATCGGTCAGGGCCACGCCGGTAAGCGGGACGTCCTGAAGCACCTCGACCGCGGCGCCGGAGAGGACCGCGTGCGTGCAGCAGACCCAGATTCTGTTTGCGCCCTGGTCGCCGAGCACTTTGCAGGCTCCGACCAGTGTTCCGCCGGTGTCGATCATGTCATCGACAATCACCACGTCCTTGCCGCTGACATCACCGATTATATTCATGCTCTCGGCCACATTGGGCCGGGGCCGTCTTTTCTCGATAAAAGCCAGCGGACAGTCGAGCCGGCCGGCGTAACCGCGGGCCATCTTGGCTCCGCCGATATCCGGCGAAACCACCACCAGGTTTTTCAATTCCAGCGACCGGATAAATTCCAGGAAGATCGGCAGGGTGTAGAGGTGGTCGCTGGGGATATCGAAGAAGCCCTGGATCTGGTGTGAATGCAGATCCAGCATCATCACCCTGTCCGCCCCGCTCATCGTTATCAGGTTCGCAACCAGCTTGGCGCCGATACCGACCCGCGGCTGGTCCTTGCGGTCCTGCCGTCCATAGCCGTAATAGGGGACAACCGCCGTGATCCGTCCCGCCGAGGAGCGCCGCAGCGCATCGATAATCAGCAGCAGCTCCATGAAATTGTCCGCGGGCGGGTTGGTCGGCTGGACCACGAAACAGTCCGTACCGCGAATATTCTCCAGAATTTTGACGAAAATCTCACCGTCGGAAAACCGCCTGACCTCAACCTTGCACAACTCCATGTTGAGGCTGGCGGCGATCTTCTCCGCAAGCGGACGGTTGCTGTTGCCGCTGATAATTTTAAGGTCGATTCCGGAGAACATGGCTTTACCGTAACTCGTCAAACAAACCGGGCCGCATCGCTACGGCCCGGCGATGAACTGGCTGGGGCGGCAGGATTCGAACCTGCGAATGCGGGAACCAAAATCCCGTGACTTACCACTTGTCTACGCCCCAACGCATGAAAAAGAAGAAATTCACGCGTATTAACTCAGTTTTTCCAGAAAAAAAGTGAACCTAAAGATAAAATTGCCAACAATATCTGTCAACTTTTTTAGCTAATTATCAATGGATGCGTCATTTCAATACGGGCAAGGATGGACACGGCCTCGGCGGCGGTGTTATTTTGTGTGTGCCGTGAAGAGCGGTTAAGTAAAATAATATTATTTATTGCGGACATATCAGACTGGAGGTCCGGTTTCAAATGAAAATCAGTTGGGAACCAATTTCGCTGACGACCAAGCACACGTTCAAGATTGCCCGGGAAGAGTTGACCGGCGACAGGTTCGATAACGTGATTGTCCGCCTGGAGCACGAGGGAATCGTGGGCTGGGGCGAGGCCGCGCCGTTTTTCATCTACGGCGACAACCAGCGCACCGTTATCGCCGCGCTCGAAACCTGGCAACCGTTTATCGAGCGCTGGGAAGACCCCTGGCAGTCGGAGAAAATGATGGCCGAGCTGGACGGCGTGCTGGAGGGTAACTTCGCGGCCAAGAGCGCTGTCGACTGCGCCCTCTACGACCTGCAGGGCAAGCTCGCCGAATTGCCGGTTTACCGCATGCTGGGCCTGTCGCCCGATGCCGTGCCGGTGTCCAGTTTCACGATCGGGATCGACACTCCCGAGGTCGTGCGGGAAAAAGTGCGCGAGGCAAAGAACTGCCCGGTGCTGAAAGTCAAAGTGGGCGGCCCGCAGGATATGGACGTGCTGGAAGTGGTGCGCCGGGAAGCTCCGGAGGCCGTGATCCGGGTGGACGCCAACTGCGGCTGGGAACCGCATCACGCGCTGAGGATGATCCACCAGTTGGCCGAGGAGGGAGTGGAGTTTGTCGAGCAGCCCCTGCCGGCAGCGGATATCGAGAGCCAGCGCTGGCTGTACGAAAAAAGCCCGCTGCCGCTGATGGCCGACGAGAGCTGCGAGCGCCTGGAGGATATCCAAAACTGCGTGGGCCGCTTCGACATGATCAATATCAAGCTCTCCAAGTGCGGAGGCCTCCGTCACGCGCTGAAAATGATCGGCGCCGCACGGGCCCACGGCATGGAGATCATGCTGGGCTGCATGCTGGAATCGAGCATCCAGATCACCGCCGCGGCCCAGATCAGTCCGCTGGTGGATTACGCCGACCTCGACGGCGCGGAGCTGCTGGCCAACGATCCGTTCACGGGCGTGGAATTCAACAACGGGAAGCTGGTGCTGCCGCACGGGCCGGGGCTGGGAGTGGAGCGGAAGTAAGGGCGGTTGGCAACAATCATTTGCACCAGGGTGCGAAAAATGTAGGGGCGACGCACGCGTCGCCCCTATGTGCAGCAGGAGATTTTTATCCCCTCTTTCTGTTGAACGTGCATTATTACAGCGATTCCAGGTTTCCAATTCACTCGAGCATGAGCGGAACCAGTTCCTCCAGCGGTATCGTGAACAATGATTTGTCCACGCTGAAAATCAGCGGGCTCTCGTCCGCTGCCGGCTCCGGGGCCGGGAACATGAACGGCGGCACCCGGTTGGCCAGCAGGGTGTTGAGATACAGGTCATAGACCCCGATTTCCCTGTCCCTGATCGAGACCAGATAGCGGCAGCCCGGGTAGGCCTGCTCCGGAAACAGTTCCTGGAAGCGGCTGCTGCGGTAACCGTCCGGAGGGTCTGCTTCCGAAAAAGTGAGGTCGCCGTCCAGGCGGAAGCAGTACTTTTCTCCGCGGTCCCACACGGTGGCTCCCTCAAGCTCCAGAATTACCCCGCCATCCTCCGGCGGCGTGTCCGCAGGCCGTAGGACAGCAAACTGCCGCCAGCGGTCCAGCCAGTCCCGCCAGGATTTGTTAGCGGGCAAGTCCGCGGGATCGATCACCCAATCAGCGGTGTCCCGGTCCGGGCGGCTGTAGCGGCGGTAGAGCGCGAGGACAGAATCCAGCCCGAGTGTCTCCAGCAGGAAGCGGACATAAATTCCCGAGGCCGGATAGCTGAAACTGACCGCTTCCTCGAGGTAAGCCCGCTCGCTGCACAGCGAGTCGAGTTCCACCAGCGATGAGCGGAGCAGGAAACAGCCGACATCGAGTATAACCGGGGCATCCCGGCCGCCGCGGCCGCCCAGGGCCACAGCCAGGCCCTCGCGCAGCAGGGGATGGGTCACCGGCCGGACAGAG